>JANXYS010000066.1 GCA_025355935.1 Chitinophagales bacterium
GAATGGCTGTTTAGCCCGACTATAAAGGTGATGACTATGATGGATAAAAAAAAGCCCTTGGGAATGCAAACTTTTTTTTCTGATGTCGCTTATCATCCAGCCTAACGTGCACAGCCCTATAACGCCAATCATGACCGGAACTACAAGAAAGGGTAGTCCACGAACCGCGATCAAAAAACGCCCAAGCGCGGGACCAAGAATCATTAAACCAATAGAGGCAAAGAACCGGAGCCGGTTAGTAATCCCATTATTTCTCTCCGTTTTGTCCTGATTAATTTCTGAAATGATGATCACATTTTTTTACTTTGGTTATAATTCAATTGAGTAAAATTGAGCAGTATGAAGAACTATCAAACCCGTTATTGGTCAACAATCTGCTTTGTGAGTTAACAACGATAAATGTTTAGGGAAGCCCCTACCAGCAAAGCTTTTTACCGTTCCCTCAAAAAAATGGTTACTCACCATATGCTTTAGGCAATACAGCCAGCTTTAGTTAATTTTAGAAATGTACAACCTTGTTATGCCGTGAATAGTTTTCATCATACTTTTTTACATAACAAGCATTGGTCAATCTGCTGCCCAGGATACGCTTGTAATAAATGGACAGCCGGATTGGAAAGAACATCTGGATATTGCCGATAATTGTTTTATTTAACAGGAAGCCCGTGATACAGCACTTTCCTTTAAACAAATTTTAAAAAAAAGTTTTGTTCCATATAAAAATGAGTGGAGGAAGCAAGCGTTTAGTAATCGCCCCCTGATCATTCAATGGAAAAGATTCACTATCCGCAACACTTTTAAGGACAAAATGCAATATAGATTAATGTTATGCCGCATATAGATCTGCAATACATCGAACTACCTCCCTTGCTGCTACAGCCTTATGTAGAGAACGCCATCTGGCATGGGCTCATGCACAAACAAGAAGGAGGAAACATCGTGATTGACATCGAGCAACCTTCAGAATACTTGTTGCATATCGAAATATCAGATGATGGGATAGGACGGGAAAGGGCATTGCAGCATAAAAGTAAATCCGCAACCCAGCAAAAATCGTTCGGACTTAAAATGACATCCGAGCGACTGCATGCGATTAACTATATATATCAGACAAAAACCGAGGTAAATATTGTTGACCTGATTAATACAGAAGGTAATGCCGCAGGCACTAAAGTAACAATAGAGATACCTCTTTAAAAAATATGCTTAGAGCAATTATTATAGATGATGAACCTGATTGCGTAAAACTGTTGGCATTGCAATTGAAAATGTATTGCCCCCAGGTAGAGGTAGTGGCAGAATGTATTTCCAGCGAAGCAGGTTTTTTAAAGATAAAGCAACTGCACCCTGATCTCGTTTTCCTGGATATTGAAATGCCAGTTATGAATGGCTTCCAGTTACTGGAAAAACTCGGCCACATTCAATTCAGCCTCGTATTTGTAACGGCGTATGACCAATTTGCTGTGAAAGCATTCAGGTGTAACGCATTGGACTATCTATTAAAACCTATTGATGGCAAGGACTTGAAAACCGCTGTAGAAAAGGCAATGCAACAGAAGCCGGGTACTCAGCAAGTTCAATTTTTGAAGGAGCAGTTGCATGGGGGTGAAAAATTTCAACCCGATAAAATAGCTCTTCCATATCAAAACGGCGTAACTTTTACAGAAATAAAAAGTGTCCTCTATTGTGAATCAGAAAACAATTATACCCGATTTTTTGTTGCGGGCGGGCAGCAGTGTATGGTGAGCAAAACATTAGGTGATATACAGGAAGTGCTGGAGGGAAGGAATTTTGTACGCGTACATAGGCAATACCTTGTAAACCTCGATCATATAAAGAAATATGTACGCGGAGATGGAAATTATCTAATCATGAGCAATGATGAAAATATTCCTGTAGCCCGTAATAAAAAGGAAAAGTTGATTGAAAGATTTGGCTGGCTGTAATTTCCTGCAAGCATATAGTTGTGAATTAGAGATCATCTATTCCCGGTAAAAAGATAAAAGGTATTACAAAGTCATACAACCATTTTAAACGATTTTCATAAAAGTTATTAAGTGGCGACACGGAAGATAGATTATCTATTTTCATCAGCAGCAACAACCACAAAGGTTATGGACCCCCCTTGCACATCCACCATACCTTCGATGAATTCTTTTGTGCGATTGATGGAGAATTTTTATTTGAACTGGATGATGAAATTATAAAGGTAAGCAAAGGCGACACAATATATATTCCCCGAAATGTCAGGCATCGGTTTACCTATGACGGTGAGACTTCAGGAACCCTTCTGGTAGGCCTAACGCCAGCAAGAGACATGGAAGAATATTTCGCTGATATGGGAAAACTGCTTACAAATAAAGGAATGCCTGATATGGCAGCCATGCAGATTTTGTATAAAAAATATAAATCTGAAATATTAGTATCGCTAATGAAATAGAAGCCAGTAAGCTTGAACAAACCGCAAAAGTTCGATTTCATATGATTAGGAGGAAAGACGCCTTGACTACAGTCACTGTGAGATTCAA
>JANXYS010000130.1 GCA_025355935.1 Chitinophagales bacterium
GCCCATTGCCGGTCCTCATCAGTAATAAAAAAATTGCAATCTGCTACCTGGTGTACAAACCTCTCGTAGTGCCACAATATCCTCCACCACCATTTTCCTGTGCTTTTAAATCGCATGGCTTCGATGTTATGCGAATGTACTACCAAGTTTACACTAGTAAGTTTTTTCTGCAAATATCCGAGCCATCCAAAATAAGGATGCTCAATAATTAAATGAGTAAACCTCCCCTGATCAAGGATCTTTTTTATCTTTAGTATCAGGAATGGATTTAGATATCTCACAAAAGAACTACCCAGAGCTTTCACAAGTTTTATTTTCTCTGAGGAAGGGCGCTCATTTTGATCGGTAGATATAACGGTAACCAACACACTCTGAGAGAGATAATCATAAAATGATGCGATACATTTTTGCCCGCCCATCTTAGCAGGATAAACCTGGTAAGGAGCGATCACAGCTATGTTAATTGGAGTATCCAAAAATGTAATTTAAGTTTTGCTATTGCTTATCTCAGCTCTTTCTTTATTGATTGTTTTACGGGCTTCAAATGCTATGCAAATAATAAAAAGGATCGCGAGCAGCCATGATGTAATTGCAGAGATATTTTTACTTACGAAATAAATCACTGGCTCAAATTTAAACTCTATTGTATGTTTGCCTGCAGGAACAGCCAGTGCTCTTAAAACGTAATCCGCCTTTATAATATCTGTTTTTTTTCCATCTATGTAGGCATTCCAATCTTTGTAAAAGACTTCACTAAAAACTGCGAGGTGCGGTGCTAATGCATTCGACTCATACTTTATCTCATCATTGTCAAAGGAAGTCATTTTGATAGTTGAAGTACTATCAGCAGGGCTAATACCTGCAACGAGCATTTTATATTTCTCATCAATTATGGCAGTATCTTTTGGATTAAAGTTCGTAAGAGCTTTCATTTCCGCGATCGGTCCATTCACAAAGGAAACACCTTTTATAAACCAGGCATTGCCGAGTGCGCCAGGATTTCGGGAAGCCACAACTGCCTTTTCCTGCGACTGAATTACATATTTTGTATTGAGCATATTTAGTACTCCAATGTTTGGCTGCTGACCTGAAAGTTGGTAGCTCGTTAAATCATCGTAGATTCCAAGCTTAGCTGCATGATACCCACCGATTGACTTGTGGTAATATGACGTTTTAGCATTTTCAAAAGGGTTACCGCCAGAAAGATCATACACGCGGAAGTTAGGGTCCTTATCTTCAAGTATTGTTTTGTCCGCGGCACTCATAGGAAACTCCTGTTCCTCGTATTTATCCTTACTGTCAAAACTTTTTTCATTGAGGTATTTAAAATCAAATGACAGCTGATCCACCAGCGATGTGAGTATCACGGCAATGATCATGATTATTGCTTTTATCTTTTGCCTTAAGAACAGCCCTATAAAAAGCGCAGCAATTGAAACAAAAATCAGGGAGCGAAATATGTCGGAAAGAAAAAGCGAAGCCCTGTCTTTACTCAAAGCCGAAAGAAAATCTCTTGAGGCTCTTTGTGCTTCCGGATTTCCTTTAAAATTAGATACCATTCCCTCGTAAACCTGGTTGTCACGTTCAGACTTATATTGAGTCCCGCCTTCATACAGTTTTTGTTGAAGGGAGGCATCCTGGGCGTTATACAGCTCGTTAAATTTTGCAGTGCGTACCTTATTTTCATTACTGAAATCGCTGGTTGCGTAGAAGGCGAAAGCAATAAGAAAGACCACGCCAGTGGCAATAAGGCCCAATTTAAACTTCTTCCAGCTTTCAGGATCGTCGGTATCTGCAATTTTGCTTATCACCATCGCCCCTAACAGCGGGAACAACAGTTGCGGGATCACAAGGGCCATTGTAGGAACCCTGAATTTATTATATAGCGGGAAATGGTCAAACATGAAATAATTTAATCCAGGCAGGTTCTCACCAAGGGCGAGTAATATCCCCAGGATAGAGGCCGCAAGGATCCACCACTTATGTTTTCCATCAAGATAAAACATGCCTAAAAGGAAAAGAAAGCATACTACTGCACCAAGATATACAGGCCCGTTAGTGAACGGCTGTGTGCCCCAATATAAACTTGAACTTGCATACCCTGCAGCCTGATCGCCCCCGCCAAATTTCTCACTGATAAATTTTACAGCGTGCGCGTCCTCCCCAAGGAGTGGAAATTGATATACTTCACCATCGCGTTCCGCCTGGTGGTTACCATAGCCCATTACTCCGGGAAACATCAGGGTCATAGTTTCAGCCTTGCCGTAGCTCCACTGAAAAGCATAGTCGCGCGAAAGGCCGCTGGTTTTACCATTTATGGTTTTCTCATTACTTGTTACAGAGGGCTCCATTACAAGCTGGCCGCCTCTCTTCGATTCCTTCGCGTAGTCATAGGTTGGAAACAAGCTTATGGCATTACTGGCAACGCCAAGCATACCCGCAACTACCAGCAGTCCAAGGCTTTTAACCAGGTGGGTTACCTCTTTGTTTTTGATAAGATGAATGATGTAGCTCACCGACATGATAAGTAAGACAAAAAAAAGATAATAGCTCACCTGTTGATGGCCCTGCGCAATCTGTAGAGAAGTAAACAAAGCTGCCAGTGTAAAGCCAAGGAAATATTTTTTATTAAAAATAAGGATGCATGCGCCGAGGACTGCTGGCGCATAGGCAAGTGCAAGCATTTGCGTATTGTGACCTGCGGTGATAATAATAGGAGAGAAGCTGCAATATGCGTATGCTAATGCGCCCAGGATGCCTGCGAGAGATCTTAATCGCAGGCACATGCATAAAAAATAAAAGCAGATACAGGTAAGGAAGAAGAAATTCATTGGTTGCGGGAGCCACAGCTGAAAGATTCCATCAAGAAATTGTATGGGAGACCACGCGCCTTGTATGACTATCTGGTATGCGGGCATACCGCTGAACATGCTGCTTACCCAAAGCGGAAAATGACCATGAGCTTCTTTATATTGAAAAGACTGGTGACTCATACCATGCCAGCCGGTAATATCTGATTGCTTTAAAATCACGCCACTTTCAAGGGCAGGCTTGCAGAAAATCACGGAAATAATCAGGAACACGGCCAGTGCAATAAGATGTGGAGCTATCGTTTTAAAACCGAAATTTTTCATTAATATTTTTTTAAACTGGGGCAAATTTATGCTTTAAGATAATATATAAAATAATCGTCGGGTTTATTTGCTGTCCTTTTACCGTAATGGTTTTGTATTCTTAATTAGATGAACCCTGGATAGTCTGCAAAACATCGCTATCCCGAACATTCCTCCTTTTGAAGAGTGCTGCATCGAATTTTCCAAATTTCCAGTTGAAATTAAGGCGTAGAAGTTGAGGGTCCCGGTATCGGCGATAATCCTGGGAATACCCGTTAGCATCCGAATGAACTCCGTTCACACGGCTTCTGAAAATATCACTAAACTGAAGCGTCAGGCTTCCTGCATTATTTTTTAGAAACTCTTTTTTCAGCGCTATATCTGCACCATAGGATGGTTTTAGGTAACCCTGGGCAGTCGTTTGAGGGCCGCCTCCAAAACCACCAGCATTTCCGCCCAACATCCTGCTATTAGCGCCTGAGGGAGGAAGAATGGTTTTAGCCTGGTATTCGCCAGATACCTGAAGAGTATAGCTGGCTGGCAGTTTAAAAGTGTTATTGATTTTTGCGAACCAGCTTGTTTGATTTCTAGTTCCTGATGCCGCAAGATTCTCAGCGTTTATTTTAACATGAAAAATATTTACACTTGAAATAATGTCCCACCAGTTCACTACGTGATTTTTACCGGTTACTTCCAAACCTGCCGTAACACTATTATCGGCATTTGCATAGCTGAAATACCTTCCGGGTTTTAATGGGTTAATGACTGAATCAATAAATTGATAGCGGATGATCAATTTATTTGTTTGTTTGCCATATAAGCTAAACAGAATGCTGTTAGCGCTATGATACTGGCGCGAATAGGCCACCTCAATAAGGTTTGTAAACTCGGGGCGTAATGAAGGATTACCCACAAATAAATTTAGCGAATCGGAAAAGTCAACGAAAGGAATTAATTGAAAAAAGTTTGGACGGTTGATTTTTCTTGCGATATTAAATTGCAAATCCTCCCGCTTATTTAAATTATAACTCAGGAAAACGGACGGGAAGAGGCTTAGGGGATAACTGTTCGAAAAGACTTTGTTCCTGGAAATGTAGTTTCCTTTGTATTCAGACCGTTCTACCCGCAATCCTGCCTGGTAAGAAAAAGACTGTATTTTTTTAGAATAACTGGCATAACCTGCTAACACCTGGTCATTGTATGAATACCGAACGCCTATCGCTGGTAAGAGTATGTACTCCCGGGAATTAATATTCTCAAGGTAATTGTCATTCCAATTATGAAAACTCCTTAAACTTGCACGAACTCCAAATTCAAATTTTTGCGTTTTACTGAACGGGTCAACGTAATCAGCCTGCAACACCATGTTATGGGAGCTTCCTCCTCCTGTGGCAAGTTGCGAAGATTGCTCAGGCTTCGGATGATAATATTCATCGTACAGGTGATTTTTATACTGTGACGTATTATGATTGGAGTTATAGATATAATTCACATCTGCCGTTAGTTCACGCCCCGATCGCTCAAAAAGATGCTTAAAGCCGAGTGAACTACCATACGCCACAAAACCAGCATTTACATTTAGATATCGCTCGATATTTTCGCGTATATTATTATTGTTTGAATTACTATCCGTCGTTATCTTATACAGATCTGTGGCCCTGAAATCCCCATTGACGGCGTTTCCGCTCAATGTCAGTGTGTTTCGGTTATCAAGGAAATAGTCAACTCCTGCCCGAAAAAATCCAAAAACATTTTTATTCACGGGGTTGAAATTCTCGTTATGTAACACAAGTCCTCCCGGAATGGTATCCACTCTGGTGCTGAAAATCCTGGAGACGGTCTTCCTGAATGCAAGGTTTCCAGCAGCAAAAAAATTCACTTTATTTTTTTTGATACTGAAGTCACCCCCAAAGGTTGGTTTGCCGCGGTTGTCGATTGATGATCTTAGATTTCCGTTATACCCGGCTTTATTAGTCTTTTTTAAAACTAAGTTTATGATCCCACTTCCTCCGCCACTTGCATCATACCTGGCTGAGGGGTTTGTAATGATTTCTATCGATGAAACCTGGTCTGCGGGAATTTGTTCAAGCGTGAGGGTAGTAGGTCGGCCATCAACGAAAATTTGAGGGGTTGCATTTCTTAACGTTACGTTTCCATCAAGGTCAACGCTCAACGATGGCACATTTTTCATAACATCCGCCGCTGTACCCCCCGTTGCGGAAATATCTTTTTCGACATTATAAATTCTCTTGTCGAAACTTAATTGTAAAAGCGGGCGGCTACTATTTACTATTAGGTTTTTAAGGGCCAGTGTATCTGTCTGCAACAAAATATTGCCCATGTTAATGTTGGCGGGAGCTTGCCCATTGACGGTTTTAAAGGTAACCTTCTGCGAAAAACCCTGGTATCCTAAGGCAGAAGTGGTAATATGCAAATGAGAAACAAGTAATTTATTTACAAAGTTAAACTCGCCATTTTGGTTAGATAACGAGGTCATCAATGACAATTCCTTTTTGAAGTTATTTACCGAATCGAACTGCTGCTCAACCAGAAGTACAACTGCGTCCTTAATAGGGTGGCCGGTGCGATGATCTATAATTTTTCCATAGATGTGAACAGTGATAGGTTCACGATTGGGCGTCGTGACTTGCGCATATAGATCAATGCCCGTAAGCATTATCACAAGGGTGAATAAAGTAGTTAGTTTTGTATTCATAGCCAGCAAAAGCTATTAAAAATAGTAATTAAGAAGTTACATTTTTAATAATATACATATTCTATTACAATCTGAAGCAATCCAATAATAAGTCCGGTACCCGCAGCAATTATCTTAAGACGTTCCGGATAGTTGCCAGCTGCTCTTAAAACGGACGCTTCAATATCAGCTTCGGCAATCTTAGATATTTTAGCGGCTACCATTTTTTCTAACTCAAACTTAGACAATATTTCGGAGCTCTGTTTTTGAAGTAACACAGGCAATATACTTTCAACTTCCTCCAAAAATACCACCCTGAACTTTTCAAGCGTTTTTTCGCCCATGACCTGATGCATGAGCGGAAAAGCCTCTTTTAATTTCTCCTTCAAAAAATAATCAACATGCTCTTCTATTTCTGGCCTAAGTGCATTTATTACTGACGTGCTATCAAATAGTTTCAAGCGTCCGGCAGACTCAGCTGATCGCGCAATATATGACGCTATTTCACGCCCAATTTTTCCCCTGTTTGCGGGTAAAAATCCATGTAATTTCACACCGGCCATTAATGTCATCTTATAAGGTCGAAAGATGAAAAACATCACTATTGAAGTCAGTGACCAGCAAGCAGCTACAGGCACAAGCAACATTAATATGATCTTAGTCACGGGCATTTAAACGATCTCAAAGTAACGTTTTTTTAAATCTTTCAAAATGTAATTTTGTCTGAGACCAGATTTTTTATATTTTTGCTGCCCGAATCAAAAATGGTAGTCGTAGCTCAGTTGGTTAGAGCATCAGATTGTGATTCTGAGGGTCGGGGGTTCGAGCCCCCTCGATTACCCACAACTAAAGCGGTCCAGTCAATTAATCGCAAAGACTGTATAGAAGCGGATTTTGACATTTGTCGGAATTCGCTTTTTTTATTTCTAACGCTGCTGGTCCTACATTTTATTCCTAACTCTCGCGTCGCAGACAGCGCATACTCGTTACTGATATAAAGTCACATATTACGTTTCAAGAGAAGAACTTCATTCAATAAATTTCGTGGATAAATAAGCCAAGCCCGCTTGGGAATTCGCGTGTGTAATGCGGTAAAAACGTAGATATTTGACGTGCTGAAGGGCTGTGATTGTCCGAGCATAATGGATTTGCACGAACGCAACTAATACAAGAGTAAGCTCTTGATATATTCCCC
>JANXYS010000133.1 GCA_025355935.1 Chitinophagales bacterium
CTATTGCGATATTAAAGCAAGAGAAAGAAAAATTAATAAATTTATACGGTGACGAGAGCGGTGCTTTAAATAAAAATCACGAGGGCATGTCCGTTGCTGAGATGGATTTACAGAAGCTGGAAAAAGAAAGCCAGCTTTTAAAAAGCAGGAACAGGTCGTATGCCTTGCTTGGAGGGTTAGCAATTCTGGTCCTGGTGGGCTTGCTATTATATCGAAATAACAGGCGGGCACAACAAGCAAACAATGAATTAGCATCCGCACTTGTAAGTTTAAATTCCACCCAATCCCAATTGATACAATCAGAAAAAATGGCATCACTTGGTGAACTAACCGCTGGCATTGCACATGAAATTCAAAACCCGTTAAACTTCGTGAATAATTTCTCTGAAGTAAATAAAGAATTACTGGGAGAAATGAAAGTGGAAATGCAGAAAGGAAATTATGATGATGCGAATAAAATTATTGAAGATGTAATTGGTAACGAAGAAAAAATCAATCATCATGGCAAACGTGCCGATGCAATTGTAAAAGGAATGCTGCAACACAGCCGTAGCAACAGTGGACAAAAGGAACCTACCAACATCAATAAGCTTGCCGATGAATATTTACGATTAGCCTACCATGGCCTGCGGGCAAAAGACAAATCGTTTAATACAACATTGAAAACTAATTATGATGATTCCATTGGCAATATCAACATCATTGCACAAGATCTTGGCAGAGTTATTTTAAATTTAATCACAAATGCATTTTATGCGGTTGATGACAAAAAGAAACAGCATCAGGAAGGATATGAACCAATGGTTTTAGTTAGTACAAAAAAGATTGGTGATAAAGTAGAAATAAAAGTAAAAGATAATGGCAATGGTATTCCGCAAAAAGTATTGGAGAAAATATTTCAGCCCTTCTTTACAACAAAGCCTACGGGGCAAGGCACAGGATTGGGCTTAAGCATTAGTTATGATATTGTAAAAGCGCATGGCGGGGAGTTGAAAGTAGTGACGAAAGAGGCCCGCCCGGATGACCCGGTGGGACGGGGAGAAGGAAGTGAGTTTATTATTCAATTACCCTATGTTAGCTGCTACCCTATTGACTTTATTGATCATTCCGCTGCTAATATTTGATACTTATTTGGGAATGTTTGATATCTTATACAAGTAACTATTACGTTTATGATAAAGATTCTCTGTGTATTTTTTTGTATGAATTTATTTTCATTATGCCATGCTCAGCATAAAGTACGTTTTATCCTTCGGGAAAAAACAGCTATAAAACACGATAGTATTTATATAACCGGAACTTTCAGTAACTGGGATTCCTCTCTCAATAAGAACTACTTACTACAACCGTACGGTAAAAACGAAAAGTCCATAGAAATAACTATTGCTCCCGGAACCCATCGCTATAAATTTCACCGGGGGAACTGGTTTACAGTAGAAAAACAATACAATGCATATGAAGTAGCTGATCGTATTATAACAATTAGTAGAGATACAATTTTTAAGGATGTAGTTTTTGGATGGAGAGATGAAATAATTTCAGATAAAACGCTTAGGTTAACATTAGAAAGATCAGATAGTGCTCGAGTAAGTATTATGGCTGCTATAGCCAATATTTATGCTTTTGTTGCTGAGTATTTTAATGCTGATTCGGCATTAAACTATGCACAGAGGGCCTTACTTATTGTACAAAGAACGGAAGGTTCACTCCACAGCAAACAATTGAATAAAACGGGTTTCAATGATCAATTGATAAACCTGCAGGAAGTAATTGCTTCACTTTTACATTCATTGGGCAACTTTCAAAAATCATTGGAGTTGCGTTTTGAAAATCTTAAATTGGCAGAATTAGAAAAAAACGATTGGGCAATAATTGATGCTATTAAGAATATTACGGCAGACTATCATTCCATGAAAGACTTTGAAAATGTATTACTTTATGGAAAACGTATAGACTCTCTTGCAAAAAGAATAGATAAGAATGATCCCGCATACTTTTTGGCAAACTGGACTGCAAACAATACAATCGCGGATGCGTATTATAGACTCAATCGACCAGACTCTGCCTTGCTTTATGCCAGAAAGATGAACGTCGCTCATATGAACGACACCTGGATTGGCTATACAATCATTGGAAACCTGTTGCTTGCTGATATATATTCAATAAATGGGTACGTAGATTCTGCTTTTGCTTATTACCGAAACACCATTCCTATGGCTGCATACAATAAGGCAACCGGGGCAATTGCCGATATACAGGCTGGTCTGGCCAGGTTGTTTCAAAAAACAGGTCGTTTAGATTCTGCGTTAATCTATGCAAAGTGGGCTTTGGTTTTTTTTCAAACTAATAAAGCAGAAGTACGGGCTTGGGGAGAAAATAATGACAGCTATGTAGCGGAAATCAGTCCCTTACTTGCAGAATTGTATAGAGCAAATGGGCAAATAGATAGTGCGTATAAATATCTGCATCTATCAGTATCCATAAAAGATAGTCTTTACAATTCAGATAAAATAAGGCAGTTCCAAACACTTGGTTTTAATGAATCGTCTCGCAGGCAAGAACTGGAACAACAAAGCAAGGAAGCAAAACGACAGTATGAAACCAAAATAAAATTATACGGGCTTATCAGCATCATTACCGGGTTTGTAGTACTAGCCTTTGTTTTATACCGAAACAATAAACACAAACAAAATGCAAATACTTTGTTACAAATACAAAAGCAAGAAATAGAAAATACATTGGGTGAATTAAAGATTACACAATCACAACTCATTCAATCAGAGAAAATGGCCTCGCTTGGCGAACTTACCGCAGGCATTGCACATGAAATTCAAAACCCGTTAAACTTTGTCAATAATTTTTCAGAAGTTAATGCAGAATTACTTACTGAAATGAAGGATGAATTAGATAATGGAAATATTGATGATGCCAAAGTAATTGCAAATAATGCAATAGAAAATCAACAAAAAATTTTACAGCACGGTAAAAGAGCAGATGCAATTGTAAAAGGAATGCTCCAACACAGCCGCAGCAGTAGCGGTGTGAAAGAAC
>JANXYS010000146.1 GCA_025355935.1 Chitinophagales bacterium
CGTTCCTTCCACATTTTTTCCATTTGCATTCTTTCCCTCGTAATACTGTTGCGCATAGCCATAAATCCTTCAGCTATAGCTTCTACCTGGCCCCGAAACTCAACCCCCGTTAGGTAGTTATAAAGTTGGTGCATTTTATCGCCTTTATTTTCTTCGCTGCGCATCACTTCATACATCCTAAGCACCCCGTTCCGGATAAGTGCAGACACACTGGCCACTTCTGCGAAGCTGCAGATCCAGATTCCGTCTTTTTCACCAAACCGCTCCATGTCTTTAGGGAAAGTTTGTGATACGAGGATCGCCACATCGGCTCCACGACTCCGCATATCCGCTTTTAGCTTATCAACCCAACTATTACTCCATCCTTTTGTTCTCTTACTCTCATAAATAATTTTGCCACACTCTTTACCACCCGGATTCCGGACTATCTGTATGCAATCCGCACCTTCCACACCTTTGCCAACTTCTTCTATCACGTCGAATGGAAAACACTCCTTCAATATTTCCTCGAGTAGAAGCTCCTGAACTTCGCCCTGGCGCTGCATAGAACTCTGCTCTGCTTTCCTTCGCATTTCTTCCGCCAGTTTTCGTTGCTCATCCAACTGTACCTCAAGTTCTTTCACGCGTAGCTGGTGGGAAGTTTCTTTCACGCTATTTTTTTCCTGCTCCTGCTGCCGAATCTGTTCCTGCAGGCTTTTTCTTTCTTCCTGAAGTTTTTTCTGCAAGATGATCTCAAGCTCGGCTTCCTTATTAACCAGTTGCTGTTCTTTCTGTAAAAATTCCAGTTCTTTTTTCCGGGCTTCCTTTAGTTTCTCTTCTGCATTGGAATTGTTATCCTGCAGTATACGGATTTTATTCTCGAAGTCAGAAGTAACACTTTTTTGAATAGATTCCTGCAATTCAATTTCCATCTTCTGCTTCTCTTTCAAAAGTTTTTGTGCAAACAATTCATTTTCCTGTTTACGCTTTTCCTCAAATAACCGTTGATCCACTTCCAGTTTTTTCTTATCTTCCTCTACCTTACCAAGAGATTCATTAAGTTTTTGTTGATATTGCTGTTGAAGTTTTATTTCTATATCTGCTGCAAGCACATTCTCCACATCAAATATATTCCCGCAGTTTGGGCACTTTATATCCTTTGGCATTTGCTAATAATTTTGGTAAATATACAGAAATGCTGGGCTTGTAAATTGACACTTTAAAAACGTGGAATCCTCAATCCACATCATCGATAAGGATAAAGCTGATTAAAGAAAAGAGACAACGTTGAAGTTGTCTCTTGTGCGGCAAAGGAGATTCGAACTCCCACGCCCATGACAGGCGCTACCACCTCAAAGTAGTGCGTCTACCAATTTCGCCATCGCCGCTCTATTTTTGAAACGCAAACTTAGACGATATCTTTGTAAAATTAAAATTTGATTGGACATCGTTATTAGTGTAAGCCATCAGAACATTACTATGATTGAACTACTTAATTCTAATCTTATTATACTTAGCTTTTAAGCAATATCCGGAAAGTAGTTCCTTTACCAGGCTCTGATGACTTTACGAACAGTTCTCCCTTATGATACTGATCAATTATACGTTTGCTAAGTGAAAGCCCCAGGCCCCAGCCTCGTTTCTTAGTGGTAAAACCGGGTTTAAAAACGTTACGAATATTTTTGTGGCTGATGCCCTTTCCTGTATCTTTTACATCTATCATCACCTGGTTGTTGTCGGTTTTTATTGAAACACCGATCGTGCCTATGCCTGCCATGGCATCCAGTGCATTCTTTAATAAATTTTCTATTACCCAATCAAAAAGTGGGGCATTAATCAGTGCTAGAACTTCTGTTTCGCCGAAGGTGTCAAGAGTGAAATTTACTTTTTCAGGGGCACGCCGCCGGATATAGGACATCATATTTTTTACCTGCAAAATAACATCGGTTTCTTCAAGCTGGGGAGTACTGCCAATTTTACCAAACCGATCACTTACTAATATTAACCGCTGTACGTCCTTGCCCATCTCAGCAGCGATTTTCTCATTGCCATCCGTATCTTTCAACATCTCCACCCAGCCTTGCAAAGATGAGATGGGTGTTCCTAGCTGGTGAGCCGTTTCCTTTGCCATTCCGGCCCACACTTGGTTTTGCGTACTCTTATTTCGTGTATTGATAGCAGATATCACGATGATGATAAATATTGATGCCACTATCAACTGTACCAGCGGGAAGTATCTGATCTGTTTTAAAAGGAATGATTCGCCATAATATACCAGGTTATTTTGTTTGAAATCGTACGGGTTCTTCCAAACAATCGGCGCATTGGAACCTTTGAATTCCGCTAGCTTTTTACGCAGGTAGTCCTTGTCGTTGGCAACCTTTGTACTGTCAAGATTATAATGGTCAAGAATGCTGTCTCTTTCAGTAACGGCTATCATTGGTATGTCTTTATTATTTTCAGTTAGAACCTTACTCGAGAGGATGGTAGAAGTTGTATTCAGGTTATTAGTTTCATTTACGGCCGCCACCCATTGTTCAATCTTTTGTTTTTCTTCTAGTGATATTTTTTGCGCAAGGAAATTAGAAAAATAGATACTTAATGAAACAATGCTAACAGCTGCAAGTGCCAGAACCGTTCGCCAATTAATGAGTTGCGATAACATGCTTAAAAATAAGCTTTATGACTGAACGTTTATACTTTACAGTACTAAATTTCCGTTGAACTGTCGCCGCACAAAAGTGAAAAAAAATAAAGTATGTTTGTATTGCCAGCAAATTTAAAACAGACTTTCATGGCTGAATTACCTTTACATAAAGTTTTGATTAGTTCGGAAAGCATTTCTCCTGCGTCCATATCAGCTCACGATAATGCACTGTTACCGTTGGTAGCGGTAGTAATACTTAATTGGAATGGACGGCACTTCCTCGAAAAATTCCTTCCATCCGTGCTTACTTCTACTTATGGTGCTATAACGATTATTGTAGCGGACAATGCCTCTACGGACGATTCAATTCAGTTTGTTTTGTCAAATTTTCCATCAGTGGAAATCATTAGGAATTCGCACAACGGTGGCTTTGCGAAGGGATACAACGATGCCCTTCGAGGCGTGATTGCGGATTACTATGTATTGCTGAATAGTGATGTGGAGGTTACGCCTGGCTGGATAGAGCCCGTAATCTCTCTTATGGAGACGGATGTTCTGATTGCTGCCTGCCAGCCGCGGCTCTTAAATTATGCCCAACGTAATTTGTTTGAATATGCCGGCGCCGCCGGGGGCTGGATTGATCGCTTCGGCTATCCGTTCGCGAGAGGAAGGGTGTTCGATAATTGCGAGGAAGACACTGAACAATACAACGATGTCCAAAGCTGTTTTTGGGCGAGTGGGGCGGCAATGTTTGTTCGCGCACGCATTTTTAAGGAATTGAATGGTTTCGATGAATTCTTTTTTGCCCATCAGGAAGAAGTAGACCTGTGCTGGCGGATGCAATGCGCGGGTTATAAAATCTTTGTGCAGCCGGCCTCCATCGTATATCACGTGGGTGGCGGTACGTTGCCCAAAGCAAGCAACGATAAAACGTTTTTAAATTTTCGTAATAACCTTGTAATGCTTTATAAAAATCTTCCTCGTTCGTCAAAGATCTGGATAATCCCTTCGAGAGTCTTACTTGATGTGATTGCAGCTTACAAAGAATTATTGTCCGGAAATGCAGGTTATTTTGGCGCCGTTGCAAAGGCACATTTGCATTTTGCTAAATGGATGGTGATGGGCAAAAGAAATACTGCTTCTGCAAGCAATAAATCCCTGCACCTGGAAGGAGTTTATAAGGGTTCTATTGTGTGGGATTACTTCGTTCAGAAGAAAAGGACCTTTTTGGAAATTGTTGGGAACAAATAGTTTTTTTTGTTTAGAAGCCCTTATTTTTGCAAACGAAAATTGATACTAATGCAACAGGAAATGCTCGAACATAAAGACAAAGATTTTGCACATAACTGGGTGTCGTCTTCGCGTTTTATCTGGCTCTGCCAGGTTTTTCTGGTTGTTGCTTTAGTGCTTGGTGGTTGTTATAATTTGTATACTCACAGGTATAAAGGAAGGCCACAGGTGGACGTTCCCGGTAACACGCTATACAATCCAAAATATAAATAATTTTTTTGAGAATCGCAGGGTAACCCCTATTTTTGCAATCCGAAAAACAAAAAGTTCTTTTAGTTATCATGCGGAAGTAGCTCATTTGGTAGAGCACGACCTTGCCAAGGTCGGGGTGGCCAGTTCGAGCCTGGTCTTCCGCTCCATACAAAATTCCTGACCCTGGTCGGGATTTTTTTTCGAAAGTATTGACGTTCTTAAACGAGCCTTGATATGTGTCACCCGGGTGGTGGAACTGGTAGACACGCAGGACTTAAAATCCTGTTCGCAGTAATGCGAGTGACGGTTCAATTCCGTTCCCGGGTACTAAAAACAAAAGCCCTGATAGCGTTAACTCTCAAGGCTTTTTTATTTCGACGGTGACTGGATTAATGCATTTTATGATCTCTACAAGTATAATTCACCCGTCATGGCTTCTGTAGCCGGGGGCATTGTAAGTGAGCCATTTCCTTTTAAATTTGCATACGCGCCTGTGCCACTAACGATCTCCCACCTTCCTTGTGGAATAGGAGTTGAAAAGACACATTCCTGGTGAATGGTAATACTTCCG
>JANXYS010000169.1 GCA_025355935.1 Chitinophagales bacterium
AAAATTAAAATCTAATTTCAAAATGCTACAACTTATGTAGCATTTTCTTTTTCTTTTTAAAAAATGTTACAACTATTGTAGCATTTTCTTTTCTGCAATAAAAAATGCTACAAAAAAGTTAAACGTTCTTTTGTAATCAACAGATTATGCGTTACCATAAATTGTATTATTTAGTGAGATAACGTTGCTTAGAAGAAATTCAGATTAAAAACCGGATTGATAAAATAAGACTTACCTGTCTTGTAAGCATTAATCCAGAAAAGTTCGTGAACTTCGTGCCCTTCGAAAAAAGGATAGCATTGAAAATACAGGTAAGGGGGGAAGAGATTATTTTATCAGCAGAAAGAGCGCTTTACTGGCCGAGAGAAAAGGCATTAGTGGTGGCAGATATGCATTTAGGTAAAACAGCGCATTTTAGGCAGTTTGGTATACCGGTGCCGTCCAGCCTTTTAAGTTCCGATTTATTAAGATTAACCAGTCTGATCGACAAATTTCTACCTAAGAAGCTCATAGTTGTTGGAGACATGTTTCACCAGCATTTTAACCATGATATAGAGTTGTTTATTGAATGGCGCAGCCGTTTCGAGGGTTTGCAAGTAGTTCTGGTACAAGGCAACCATGATAAATTAAAACCTTTGCAATATATGAATATGGATATCGAGATCTATAATCCAAATTTATGCCTAGCCCCTTTTCAGTTTGTCCATGAACATAAACAGCATCATGAACAATTCTTCACC
The DNA here is from genome assembly GCA_025355935.1 of Chitinophagales bacterium. Taxonomy (GTDB): domain Bacteria; phylum Bacteroidota; class Bacteroidia; order Chitinophagales; family Chitinophagaceae; genus Ferruginibacter. The sequence goes on from JANXYS010000169.1 coordinate 741, forward strand.
ATTTCCGGTCATGTTCATCCCGGTGTTCTTTTGCGCGGGAGTGCCCGTCAGTCCTTAAAACTTCCCTGCTTTGCGCTCAATCAGCACCAGGTTGTCTTGCCAGCATTTAGCCTGTTCACAGGCCTCGACGTTTCATACTGCATCGATGAATGTGATTTTTATGCGATTGCCGCTGAGAATGTATTTAAAGTTGGCTAAAAAAAATGACCGCTATTATGCGATCATCTGGAAATTAAAAAGTTAGTTTAGTCCATTTTTTCTGGTCGCATCATAGGGAAAAGCAATACATCTTGTATGGACACCTGCCCCGTCAGTAACATGCATAACCGGTCTATCCCGAAACCTATACCGCTGGTTGGCGGCATCCCATATTCAAGCGCTCTCAGAAAATCGTGATCAATAAACATAGCCTCATCGTCTCCACGCTCCATTAATTTTACCTGTTCTTCGAATCGCTCCCGCTGTTCCAGGGGGTCATTTAGTTCACTGTATGCATTCGCTATTTCTTTACCGTTTATTATCAATTCAAAGCGCTCCACCAGGCCGGGCTTACTCCGGTGCTTTTTGGTAAGCGGGCTCATCTCAACAGGGTAATCAGTTATAAAAGTAGGCTGTATGTAATGCTGTTCGCATTTGCCTCCGAATATTTCATCTATAAGTTTACCTTTTCCCCATTTCATGTCTGCGTGTATGCCTAACTGCTTACATACACCGCGGATCCCATCCTCATCCTTCTCGCTAATATCATAGCCCGTATGTTCTTTAATTGCGTCATACATAGTGATCCTTTTATAGGGCGCTTTAAAAGAAATCGTTTGTTCACCAGCTACAACTGTCTCCACGTCGTTAGTTGCAATGGCTGTTCTTTCCAGCAACAATTCTGTGGTGTCCATCATCCAGTTATAATCTTTGTAGGCGGTGTAAAACTCCAGTACGGTAAATTCAGGATTATGTGTACGATCCATCCCTTCATTTCTGAAATTGCGGCTAAATTCATACACCCATTCAAACCCGCCAACGATAAGCCTTTTAAGATACAACTCATTTGCAATTCTCATGTACATAGGAACATCAAGCGCATTATGGTGAGTAGTAAAAGGCCGGGCCGCTGCACCACCAGGTATCACCTGTAGCACAGGAGTATCAACTTCCAGCGCACCATGCTCATTTAAAAATTGCCTGATCGCATTCACCATCTTTGTACGTTTGATAAATACCTCTTTAACCAAAGGATTAACGATCAGGTCGGCATAACGCTGGCGATAACGAAACTCCGTATCAGTTACCTCATCATAAGTTTCGCCATCTTTTTCCCGTACAACGGGTAGTGGCTTCAACGCCTTGGAAAGAATTGAAAATTCTTTCACGTGTACAGAGGTTTCGCCTGTTTTAGTCGTGAACACATAGCCCTTTATACCAATTATATCGCCAAGGTCAATCAATTTTTTCCAAACAACCTGGTACATGGACTTATCTTCGCCACCACAGATATCATCTTGTTTTATATAAAACTGAATCTTACCTGTACTGTCCTGCAGAACGGCAAAATTTGCCTTACCCATATCGCGCACACTCATGATTCGGCCGGCGAGACAAACTTCAGTGAAATCTGCTTTATTTTCTTCCCCTTTATAATTCTCCTTGATATAAGCTGCCGTATTGTTAACTGGATATAGTGCTGCGGGATAGGCGTTGATCCCCATCTTGGTTAACTCAGCTAATTTTTCCCTGCGGATTATTTCCTGTTCAGATAATTGTAGACTGCTCATAGTTAATTTCTTCGGCTGCGAAGGTAATTGATAAACTGCAATTTTATTTTACCATCAACCACCTGACGAGCCATTAAAATAGCCGGATATCAGTTGTTTAATAAGCGTCGGGTAATCTGGCAGCAATTTTGACTATCTTTCTTTATAAACCTCCAAATCATGAAACGTACAATGTTATCTCTCCTCGTTGCTGCCTGTATATTCCTAAGCGGTTGTGATGTTCTTAAAAACTTACCAAACACTACAATGGGTATTCCGGGAACTGGTATTTCACAATCGGAAGCGGGGCAGGGGATAAAAGAAGCATTAGCCCAAGGACTAAGTAAATCAGTTCTGCAATTAAATTCAACAGACGGTTTTTTCAAAGATGCCTTTTATAAAATTTTGCTTCCACCCGATGCAAAAAAGGTAGAAAATACGTTAAGAAGTATTGGGTTTAACAGCCTCGTTGATAAAGCAATTTTACAAATTAATCGCGGAGCAGAGGACGCTGCGGGATATGCAAAACCAATCTTCGCGGATGCAATACGTAGCATGACCTTAACTGATGCCATTGGCCTTGTGAAGAATGGTGATACCAGTGCTACTCACTTTTTCAGAGATAAAACAACTTCTAAACTGATTGCTGCATTTACTCCTGTAATCCGCGCCTCGCTAGATAAAGTAGAGGGAACAAAATATTATAGCGATCTTATAACGAAGTATAACGACCTCCCAACCACCTTCAAAAAGATCAATCCCGATCTTACCAGTTTTGTTACGATGAAAGCTACAGACGCGCTTTTTGATCTTGTTGCGAAAGAAGAATTGAATATTCGCACCAATTTCGCTGCCCGATCTTCCGCTATCCTAAAAAAAGTTTTTGGCGGTGCGTATAACTAACGATGCGGGCTAAATGACTAGCCTATCTCATTTTAATTATATTTGTTTCATAGTTTTTATGAAACATTTTTTTCTTATAATTCTAATCTGTTGTTTTTTCGAGAGTAGCTTTAGCCAGGTTAGCAGGATTAACTTGCTTGTGCCAGCTCGAAATGTAAAACCATTCCGTAAAATACCAATGCTGGTAAATGATGTTAAGCTGATAATGAAAGAGGGGAGTTATGCCATTTTGCGGCTCAATTCAGACACCGCCAGGATTTCATTTTCCGCGCCAGGGTGGAAAGTAAAGAATGCTGCCCGTCTTTTTGTTTATGACAAGGACATTTTTATTGTTGCGTATTTTGATAAATTTTCCTCATCCTCAAATAAGTATTTCTTAAGGGAAGTAACGTTAGAAACTTATAATCACTTTCGAAAGAAATGCCGAACAGAAATCTATCCCACATACTAGCAACTCAGCAAAACTTGCCATGCTTCTTTAATCCTGCCCTTATCCAACAATTTTCCTGCATGCCGAACCATTTCCAAATCCATATCATCCGGGTTAAGGCTATAATAATGAACAATTCGGGCGAGTTCTTCATCATAAAACGAAGGGTCGCTAGCAGGTATTACATGAATGCTGGCCAGTTGCCCTAGCTGGTTCCCCGTTAATATTTTACTGAGCCTAATACCTTCGGGAAGAGCGTCAATACCAATACCACAAAGGGTATCAGGCTTGGCCACTTTAAAAAGTGAGCCTGAAGTAGAACAATACCAGTCGGCACCCAGCCGCGCTACCAAATTAATTTTTGTTTGATCAATGTTTTTTGAATCGTCCAATATGCTATCATCGATATGCATTAGTAGTACTTCACAAATCACCAGGTTCCCTGCTCCTCCTTCATTGCCAAGCGATTTAATTTCCATCACCCGGCACTCTAACTTTATTTTGCTTTCGAGGACCATGGGTGGTTTTACCAAGCGGGCTTTCTCTTCGGTAAACCCGGTTTTCATAAACTCATTTATTCCCTTAGGGTACTCGCAGCTTGCAAGAGACGTTTGCTGCACCATTGATTCATCAACCATGTTAATCACAACTTCAGGAATTTCGAGTACGTTTTGGAGGCTGTGTTTTATGGAATTGTCTCTCACCCGCCTGGAAGGGGAGAAAATCACCACCGGTGGATTGGTAGAAAAGAGATTAAAGAAGCTAAACGGACTTAGGTTAACGTTTCCTGCTGCATCAATCGTGGAAGCAAAACATATGGGACGGGGAGCAATGGCATGCTGCAGGTATCGCTGAGCTACTACCTTATCAAGTTCTTTAAGATTTAAGATCATGCTCTCTGTTATTCTTTCTTAGTACCAAGCTAAAATTAGTAGCTGCAGAATTATTTTTTTAGTGCAAAAAGGGACAACTTGCTATCTTCTGCCCTGATGTCATTGGTGAGTGTCCCCAGTTGATCTACTTCCATTTCTACCACATCGCCTTCTTTCAGCCATTGTTCAGTAAAATCAGGGTTGTTAAGTTTGCCAGTTCCGTTTAGTTCAAGAAAACAGCCAGTTCCTACCGTGCCGCTACCAACAATATCTCCGGGGAGAAGGGTAGTACCATAACTGCATCGTTCAATTATTTCCGCGAAGGTCCAATCCATATCGCCCAGGTTTCCCTGGCTTACCTTTAAGTTATTTACTTTGCAAGTCATATTTAAATTCCAGGCCTTACCAGTGTGGCCTTCTTTGCACGGAATTTCAAATGCTGTTAATTCATCTATAGTTACCAACACCGGACCAACTGCGGTTGCGAAATCTTTTCCTTTGGCGGGCCCCAGGTTCAACAGCATTTCTTCCATCTGTAATTTACGGGCACTAAGGTCATTCATTATCATCAGCCCTGCGATATAATCATCTGCTTCAGCAGCTGTGATGTTTCGGCATGGTTTGCTTATAACTATGGCAACTTCAAGCTCAAAGTCTAGTTTTTCAAAGTGGTCGGGCATGCAGTATACCGGCCCCGCTCCCTGTATACTATGATGATTTGTAAAATAAAAAATAGGGTATTGATCAAACTCAGGAATCATTTCGACATTACGGTTTTTTCGAGCGGATGCTACGTGCTGACGGAAAGCATACCCATCCCTGCAGCTGGGAGGATGTGGCACCGGGGAAAGCAAAATCACTTCGTTTAGCGGTGTGCCTTTTACGTTAGTTACCTGCCCCTGATCTAATTTTTGTTGAATCGCAGAAGATAAACCCACCAATTCATCCCAATAATTCAGCATCAACGACATGTTTTGAGGCATATCCGGATGAAGCCTGTCCGTGTCATAAAGAATTCCGTTTGACAACAAAGCAAGTTGTTCATTGTCTTCTTTTAAATAAGAAACAAATTTCATTCAGGATAATTTAGAGTAAAAATAGGAATTAATGTTCGCAGCTGAGGTTGTATGAACCTGCCACACCTGATTTTCCGTATTTACCCTCGTGTAATTTGTTATTGCTTTATTGATTTATCTTAATTATTTTTGTTGCATGAACTTCCAAAAAATTCATAACAAAGGACAAGCAAAACTTTTCCAGAGTCAGTACCTCGAATACCTCACCAAAACCCACCCATTAGTGATTTGGGGTATGTATGCGCCGGTACTTATTTTATTTCCTTATTACGCAGTAAATTCAGTTAATATATCTGTTCTGCAGTCAATTGGTATTTTTGCAGGCGGGATGGTCTTTTGGACGTTTACTGAATACATACTTCACCGTTTTGCATTTCATTATCACCCTGAGACAGACCGTGGCAGGCGTATAAATTATGTACTTCATGGTAACCATCACGAATATCCGCGGGATAAAGAGCGCCTTTTTATGCCAGCAGCACCAAGCCTGATCATCGCATCTATGTTTTTCATGGTGTTTTTTGTGGTGCTTGGTAAACTTGCTTTTCCATTTTTCCCGGGATTTATGTTCGGCTATCTTATTTACGGGTCGATGCACTATGCGATTCACGCCTGGAACCCTCCATTTAAATGGATGAAACCCCTCTGGCGGAATCATCATCTTCACCATTATAAGCATGGCGATCTGGGTTTTGGAGTTAGTTCAACCTTATGGGATCACGTATTCGGTACAATGTACGATTTGAAAAACGAAAAAGAAGATACTCAAAAAAGCAAAGAACTTATGTTTAAATAGCCTTTATCCTCCTTTTAGGGGGCTTTTTTTTCGCTACTAGATATTTAATGCACTTACGAATGAGCCTGTTTAAAATGATAGCTGAAGTATTGACGACACTCGAAAATCCGTCGGACCAGGTTATCAACCGCGTACCTCAGCCAACGTTGCCGGCAGACAGGCTAAAGGCGTTAGTTGCTCAGGGGAAACACACGGAGGCAGTCAAATTGTTAACCGCAACAATGAATTGGAGTAACACCCGGTCAGAAGTATTTGTAACTGACCTGGAGAAGTCAAATATTAGAGGAAACGTTGGAACCAGGAATCCTGGTAGGAACGATACTTCTACGAAAATAGACCGAATACTGCGCGAACAACGAGCAGCTGAATCAATGGCCGGCGGTAGTTTTTTTGACTACATTAAAGCGAGATTGAAAATATTTTAGTTCTAAAGAATTGCATTACCATTTTTCTTCTCCGGAACCATCGTAATTAGTGGCCTTAAAATTTCGCCTGCTGATTATCTTTTCCTGCTCTCTTTCAATTATGAGGTCAGTAATAATGTCAGCAGCATCCAGCGAAGGAAATCCCTGTAAAAGGAGGTTAATTTTTTTTTCACTCACATCCAGCCGGTAGAGAATACTCACTAGTTTTTCAAAATCGTGCATAATTAATCCGTTTACGTATTGCACCATTCTCGCCCGCCCTTCCACATAAGTTTGGTTTTGAAGGTCGCACCCCAGTTCTATTGCAACAGCGGAAAGCGCTTCGTTCATTTCGTTCATTATTGCAAGATAATTATCTTTTAAAACCTCTCGAATACCCCAAGTGCAAACAATGCAAAGTCGTATTTGCAGGGATCGAGTGGTTCAAATTCTTTAATGGTATTAGTTAATTCCACTGCGGTTTGCCAATCAGTTGCTTTCCGATGAATCATATTAAAATGCCGGGCAACTCTTACCACATGAAGGTCCAGGGGGAGAACAAGCTGTGAAGGTTTAATCTTTTTCCACAAGCCAAAATCTACACCATTATTATCCTTGCGTACCATCCATCTTAAAAACATGTTAATCCTCTTACAGGCAGAGTTTTTAACCGGGGCAGCGATGTGCTTTAAAGTTCGTTTCGGAACGTGCTCGAGAGAAAAGAAATATTGATAAAAACCGTCAAGGGCCTTACCGGTATTATCATCTGTAAGTTCAAGGAAATTAGAGAAGGCTGTTTCCAGCGAGTTCGATCGTTGGTAGTGTTGCTTAAAAAAATCTACAAAATAAAGAAGATCGGTGCTGTTAAAGGTGCGGTGTTTAAAATATAGTAAATTTTTAAGGTCGTGAGCGGAATGATTTAAGCAGAAGTCGTGCGGAGACTGATGCATCAGGTTCATCAGTTCGTTTGTTTTATTTATGATGGTAGTACGGTTTCCCCAGGCGAAAATCGAGGCGAAGAAGGCTGCAATCTCTATGTCCTGTTTTTTGGTGAAGCGGTGTGGAACGGAAATAGGATCGTGTTTAATAAAAAAAGGCTGATTATACTCATCAGCCTTTTTTCTTAATAATTCTATCAGTTCTTCAGATACCAATTTTAAACTTTTAATGTTATCCTATAGCCTGCTTGAGGTCTTCTACCAGATCATCCGCATCTTCAATACCTACGCTTAACCGGATTAATCCATCGGTTAGGCCCACCCTGATGCGCTCATCCCGGGGTATGCTTGCATGCGTCATACTTGCAGGGTGATTAATAAGGCTTTCGACGCCACCAAGGCTTTCTGCCAGCGCAAAAAGTTTTGTGCTGCTAAGTACTTTATGCGCGGCCTCGATACTGTCATCTTTAAGAGTAAAACTCATCATTCCCCCAAAAGCACGCATTTGAATTTTGGCAATATTATAATTTGGATGATCTGCGAAGCCGCACCAGTATACCTTTTCAACGTTTGGATGCTTGCGAAGAAAATGCGCTACTACGTATCCATTTTCACAATGTTGTTTCATTCGAACGTGTAAGGTTTTAATCCCTCTTAATACGAGGAAGCAGTCCATTGGGCCGGGCACCGCGCCACAGCTTTTTTGCAAAAAGTATAACTGTTCCCGCAAGGAATCGTCATTCATAATTAGGGCACCCTGGATAACATCACTATGACCGCCTAAGTATTTGGTAGAAGAGTGCATTACGATGTCAGCTCCAAGGTCGAGGGGGTTTTGCAGGTACGGCGAAGCAAAGGTATTATCCACGCAAAGCCAAGCATTTGCGGCCCGGGAAATCTTAGAAACGGCATGGATATCTGTAATATTCATGAGCGGATTCGTGGGTGTTTCAATCCAGATAAGTTTTGTTTTTGCTGTTACAGCCGCAGCAACATTCTGTACATCAGTGGTATCAACATAGATGAATTTAATACCGTATTTTTCAAACACCTTCGTGAATAATCGGTAGGTACCACCGTACATATCCTGCGCTGCAATTACCTCATCGCCTGGATTTAATAATTTTATTACAGCATCAGTTGCTGCTACACCACTGCTAAAGGCAAGGCCATGTTTGCCATTTTCTATAACAGCCAGGGCCGTTTCGAGCGCTTTTCGCGTTGGGTTTTGGCTTCGTGCATACTCATAACCTTTGTTCACACCGGGAGCCTCTTGTACATAAGTGCTCGTTTGATAGATAGGGGTCATGATAGCACCAGTGCTTGGATCAGGTTCTGCACCCGCATGTATAATTTTAGTCGCTAATTTCTGTGTACTCATAATTTGAAATTGAAACGCAAAAGTAAACACATTTCACGACGTTATTGATCGAGAATTTGCGCTGCACACAGGTACCGCCAGTCATTATTTCCGGTTCCGTAAGCATCGTTTGACTGTGGCCTTGAGGTGAGGACCGACTGGTTTAAAATTTTTTCGGTCACCAGTTTCTTCTTTGCTTCATACAACAGATCTTTCATTGATTTGTCGTCCATCCAACTTTTTTGCGGGGGTTCAAATCCAACCTTATCCTTTCGCCAAACTATAGAATCGGGTAGCTGATTATTCATTGTTTTTCGGAGAATAGACTTTGTAAAGCCATTGCTAATTTTCATAGAAGAGGGCAGCGAAAAAATGAATTTGACAAGCTGTTGGTTTAAAAACGGCAAGCGTATCTCCACGCCATGAGCCATACTATTCCGGTCGGCAAACCGAAGTAACTCTTCTAGACCAAGCTCAGTAGTGTTGAAATGCAGGATATCGTTTAATTTAGTTACGATTGGTTTATGGATGCCTTCCCACTCCCTGCCTTTTATGTTTGACATCATGGAGCGCGTGATATCAGGGTTATGCAGAATCTTATTGTATTCTTTTTTTTCCAGTGCAATCGATACATGGGAAGGCAGCAATGATGCTATAATGTTTTTATAACCCCACAAAAAATTTGCCTGGTGCTTTTTGAACATATTTTTTTCAAACGTTGCCGCCGAAAATTTATACCTGCTAAACATTTCCTGTAAGTACCAGTGAATATATTTATGGTATCCGGCCAACGTCTCATCTGCTCCTTGACCATCGAGCAGGACTTTGATATTGTTAGCCGCCGCTAATTGATATACTTTGTACTGGGCATAAATACTGGATGAGGGAAATGGCTCCTCCTGGTGCCAGCATAGTTTTTGGAAATCTGAAATAAGATCTCCGGCAGAAGGCGTTACTGAATAATTCTGTAATTTAAGTTCTTTGGTGACTGCACGTATATGTTCACTTTCATCTTTTGCAAATCCCGGGAACACGGCGGAAAAAGTATTAAATACAGCATTGTGTTTCCCATCGTTGATAAATTTATTGGCGTAGTAAACGATTGTTGAACTATCCAGGCCGCCGCTTAAGCTCGAGCCCACGGGGACATCACTTCGCAATTTTTTATAAACGGAGTTCGAAAGCAACTTTTGGAAAATGCTTAGCGCATCAGGTTCACTGATCTTCTGTTCTATTTCTTTATCGAGGGTGAAGTATGCTCTAATAGACAGCCTGTCGGTGTTTAAATTATAAATAGCATAGTGGGATGGTGGCAAAGAAAAAATATCGCGGTAGAAAGTTTGGGCTTTGTTTGATGGATTTTGAACATGCCCGAGTGAGAGGTAATTAAGCAACATTTTATTTTCAATCGTCTTTTCAATTCCTATTGACCAAAGAGCTTTCATTTCGCTTGCAAAAGCAAAAATACCGCGATCAGAAAAATAATAGAATGGCTTTTCTCCAAACCTGTCGCGACCGCAAAATAACATTTGTAGTTTTTCATCCCAAATCGCAAAAGCAAACATGCCGTCAAGATATTGTAGACATCCTTCGCTGTAGAAGTCATATGCTGCCAAAATTACTTCCGTATCACTTGATGATTTGAAGTGATACCCCGCTTTTTGCAGATCAGCCCGCAGTTCGATATAGTTATATATTTCACCATTGTATACGATACTATAACGATCCAAGTAATGCATTGGCTGTGCGCCAGTAGGAGATAGATCAATAATGGCCAGGCGCCTGTGGGCAAATCCTGCAGTGTTTGTTTTATTGGTCCAAAAACCTTCACCATCCGGCCCTCGATGAGCAAGTGAATCTGCCATGCTCTTCAACAAACCGGTATTTATAAATGAAGCGTTTGGAGTTATGATTCCGGCTATACCACACATGTTGTAAATATCTGACTTTACAACTTAAACTGAGCAGGGGCACGTGTTTATTTTGAGAAGGTGATAGGGAGGGTGGTAAAAACATTATCCCAAGCCATTAGCATATCCGCACCATATTCTGCATCATTAAATATGATGGTAAAATCTTCAATCACCGGCGCTTGTTTTTTAACGGGTATTTCGGTACGGAGTACATCTTTGGTTGAGTCCATATGAAGACCCCAGGTATGCAGGTTATCATTAAATACAATGATCCATTTATCCGGTTCAGGAATACAGTAAATAATATAACTGCCCTTACTAAGGTTCTTTCCCGCAATAGTTACATTTTTAAAAAACTCAATTTCTGTTGCTTCATTCGCACCTAACCTCCATGCCTTTCCGTACTGGCAAAGACTGCTCGCATCGTTACTAAAAATAATACGGTTTTTCTTATGGGGCCGGCTGTAAATAACCCTTGCAACCGGAGGAACAGAATCTTGCTTATTCATTTTGAGCACCGGGTAATTTACGGGATAGTAACTCATATCCATAGTTGACTGATCTAAGGTCACATACGGGTTCTTGCTACGTTCATCCATGGTGTCAGCAATCACGGGTTTATTCTTTGCATGGCTATTTTGCTCGCAGGCGTTCATTAAAAACAAAAATGGGAGCGCAAAAAGTAAGAAATGATGATTAAACTTTACAGGCCGCATAGATAAATTATAAAGAGATAGGCAAAGATACTTTAACACTGTCCCATACTGCATTTAATGTAAAGCCTTTATTAGCTTTGTCAAAATAAAGGCTAAATACATCAGCCGATTCAGTTTGTTTTTCAACGGGAACGTCTACCCGCAGCAGGTCTTTACGTAGATCATACTTAAAGGATCCCCAGGTGTCAAGCTCCCGGTTGATGATCATTGTCCATTTGTTTTCGTAAGGAATAGTATAAAGTGTATATCGCCCCTTCTTAACCTGGGTATTATTGATCTTTACATTTTGGAAAAACTCAATTTCTGTCGCCTCATTTGCACCCAGGCGCCATACTTTTCCGTACTCAATCAGATCCCCAAAAATAATGCGGTTATTCTTTTGCGGGCGGCTGTAAATTACTCTTGCTTCAAGAGGCCCCGGAATTTTATCCTGGATTTTTAAGAGCGTGTAATTAGTTGGAAAGTAACTAACATCTAAAGGTGATTTATCAAGGGCCGGGATTGCTGTTGTTTGCGCCTGGAGTGATATCGCCGAAAGGCCTAACGTCAGCATCAACAGAAATGATCGCATCATAATTTGTATTTTTTCAAAGTTAAAAATTCATTGGTTCAATAACTGATCCATTTTTCGGGCCGAAAAAATTTTAACATCCCTGAAGAACTCTTGGTATAATGGCTTCATTGCAGAAATATTATTACAAAACAGCTGAAACGCAATTCCCGTTTCCACAATATAGGAACTGCGTCTTCTCATTCCTTCAAAGCTCTTCTTTATGCCCCACTCGAAGCGGTAATTATAAAGCCAATTCTGAGTACGCATGTAAGGAAACATGCTACCAAACCTGGTACCATGCCATTCTTTCAGCGCCTCTAATTGTTGGTAACTACGCGTAGTAAATTCCATCAGATCATTTTCTGTTGGAAACTCGTTGATGTCATTTGCAAGGAAAAAATCATATACTATATCGATAAAGGCACCTGAGTATAATCGGTATTGAGGCCTGAACAATTGTTTTAATTCGTGGGTGCATGCATGGGCATCAGTAAATTCATCGATAGCCCTATGGAGCAAAATTCCCTTATGAATGCGTACGGGGTAATCAAATTGCTTCCTGCCCTTTACAAAATCGCTGATCATATTGCCGACTAATAATTCAGGATCATCAAAAGAAAGATATGCATGTGCCAGGTAGTTCATACTGGTTTACAGATTTAATTTGCCCTGTTTCCAACTTGTTTCAATAGCCAATCGTCCATTATTTGTAACGCAGTTGGAGAAAAAGTTTCCACTAAATCGCCGTACTCCCGTGCCGTACATGACTTACAGGTTTGAAAAAGATGATTTAATCCTGGCAGTTCCTTTACCTCGTAGCTTTTAGAGTGACTTTTTTTTAAGGCTGCTTTTATTCCGGCGAGATTAGAAGATGCTATGACCTGGATGTCTTTTGATCCGTTTAAAGCCAGAACGCTGCAACGCAATTGTACGAGGTAGGTTGTAGGATCAAAACTTAAAAAATATTTAAACCAGGGACTTTGTAAAGTGCCGAGTTGACTATGCAGGAAACTTTCCCTTTCGGGCCGGCTAGTTAGATGGAGGCCCGAAATTATAGTTGCAGGTTGTTTTGCAATCCAGGCGTTTAGCGCTGTGTTCATATTGTGGAAGGTAGTTGAGCTGTCAAGATGCTTATTAATTTCTGTTGCGCCCAACACATATAGTTCCTTTTCAGACTTTGCAAATGCCGCCGTTGATCCTGAACTTTTGGCAATTGCTTCTGCCTGTTCGGCCATTAGTTGTACAATTGGTAAACCCGGCCCGGCCAGAAGCACAATAAAATTAATGTCTTTGCGGCGCGACGCAACTATGGGAGCAATCATTCCACCTTCACTGTGCCCAATCAATCCCATCCTTAAGGTGTCAATGTTGATGTTGGATTTTAAAAATTCGATGCCTGCCTCTACATCATCTGCGAAATCTGCTGTGGTAGCACTGCTAAAGTTACCGGTAGATTTTCCTACACCGCGGTCATCCACTCTTAAAACTGCAAAACCTAATTTGGTAAGGTTATCCGCAATTAGTGCAAAAGGTTTATGGTTGAAAAGCGTCTCGTCGCGATCCTGCGGCCCGCTCCCGGAAATGAGGAGGACTACAGGATATTTCGATAATTGTAATTGGTTTGAAACGGTAATCTTTTTTGGCCAGGTAAGAGTTCCGCCGTAATTAAGGCTTTTACTTTTATTATAAAAAGAAACGTCTTCGCTATTGTATGAAAACGGGGGTATGGGAGTTTGTGGCCGGTATTGCACCGAAACGGCCTTCACTTTTTTAAGTAGTAACTCAAATGGTTTTCCTTGCACGAAATCACCGTTTATGATGCTATCATTTTTTAAAACTCCGCTAAAACTAATCCTGAAGCTGGGGGATATTACGAAAATGCTGTCATCTTTTACCCATGCGGAATCCATCTTAACGGCGGTAGCAGATTGATCAGGGCTTGTAAGCTTCGCGATAAGCATGCCCGTCTCATTTGTTTTAAATTCGAATACAAGCCGGAGGTCGACACCGGCGTTAATTTTTCCTTCCCAAAGGCCTTCAAATTTTTGTTTTTGCGCTACACAGTTTAAGGAGTTGACTAGCAAAATAAAGGCAATGGCTACTTTCATATAAGAATTTGTGCGGTAAAGATACATCGCAATTGGGCGAAGAAAGTTTTGCTTTAACCGAATAGCTAGTTGAACAGGTATTAAATGAGGTGTTTATAAAGTGTAGGCTCTCTTTCGCGGCTGGTCACTTGGCTTAAAAAACATATTTTTGTGTTCCAAAAAAAGCACACGATGACACAAGGACCTGTTTCAAATTTTATAGAACATCATTACCGCCATTTTAACGCAGCGGCCCTGATGGACGCGGCTAAAGGTTATGTTACTCACCTTAACGAAGGTGGAAAAATGATGATAACCCTGGCAGGGGCAATGAGTACGGCGGAACTTGGATTAAGCCTGGCAGAAATGATCCGGCAGGATAAGGTAGCTATCATAAGTTGTACAGGCGCAAACCTGGAAGAAGATATCATGAACCTGGTAGCGCATAGCCATTATAAAAGAGTACCTAATTACAGGGATTTGAGTCCGCAGGAAGAGTGGGAACTTTTAGAAAATCATTTCAACAGGGTAACTGATACTTGTATTCCGGAAGAGGAAGCGTTCAGGCGTTTGCAGCAGCATATCCATAAAATTTGGAAAGATGCAGATGACACTGGCGAAAGATTTTTTCCGCACGAATATATGTACAAGATGCTTTTGAGTGGAGTTCTGGAACAGTACTATGAAATTGACCCTAAAAATAGCTGGATGCTGGCAGCGGCGCAAAAGAATATTCCAATTGTAGTACCGGGCTGGGAAGACAGCACTATGGGAAATATTTTTGCGAGCTATGTAATCAAGAACGAACTAAAGGCCGTGACAGTAAAGAGCGGAATTGAGTATATGGTTTGGCTGGCCGACTGGTATCGGAATAATTCGGCAAGTAAGGGCGTAGGATTCTTCCAGATCGGGGGCGGCATTGCGGGTGATTTTCCGATATGCGTTGTCCCCATGATGTACCAGGATCTTGAATGGCATGATGTTCCTTTCTGGAGCTACTTCTGCCAGGTGTCAGACTCTACAACTTCTTATGGGAGTTACAGTGGCGCCGTTCCAAACGAAAAAATTACCTGGGGTAAACTTGACATTCACACACCTAAGTTTATAGTTGAGAGTGATGCGACTATTGTAGCACCCTTGATTTTTGCCTGGGTATTAGGCTGGTAAAAAAATTTTTTTCCGTGAGCCAGCATAAAACGCTGGCTTTTTTTATAAATAAACTTTCACTGGTATTAAGAAATTAAAGATAGGCTGTCTAAAATCCTTCATATGAAAAAACTCACTGTCGTTCTTTTACTATTTGCCGGTTTTCAAGCCAGTGCCCAAATGAAATTACCCCTCGCTGCCAACATTCAAAAAGCTATAACAAAGGGCACAAGGGATACCACAGGTATGCCCGGTAAAAATTACTGGCAGAACTCCGCCAGCTATAAAATCAATGTAAATTTTGATCCAAAATCCAGGCTTCTGGAAGGAGCGGAAACCATTGTTTACCAAAATAAAAGTAACGATACACTTAAGCAGCTTGTATTTAAGCTTTATCCTAACCTTTATAAAAAGGGGGCTCCCCGTTTAATGGAAATTGATTCTTCTGATCTCCACAATGGTGTAAAAATCGTCATGATACATGAAGATGGAAGGCCGTTAGATCCCCAGGATTACCGGGTTTCATCTACTAATATGTACCTAAAAATTGCGCCGTTAATGCCTGGCACTGCCCTAACCCTCAATCTGAACTACTCCTATCCGCTCAATAAAACTTCACATATACGTACGGGGGAAATTGATACAGGCGCCTTTTTTATCGCTTATTTTTTTCCTAGGGTTGCCGTTTATGATGATATAGACGGGTGGAATACAAACCCCTACCTGGGCACACAGGAATTTTATAATGACTTCTGTGACTTTGATCTCGCGGTAACGGTGCCGGCTAAATATATTGTATGGGCTACCGGCGACCTGGTAAACAAAGATGAGATCTTTAATAGAAAATATCTTGACCGTATATATAAGGCGGAGAAACAAGATGGTTTTGTAGATGTCATTGACTCAACTGATCTGGTTTCCGGATTTATTACAAAAGGTTTACAATCGAACACCTGGAGATATAGTTCCAGAAATGTAACCGATGCTGTATTTGCCGTTAGCAATCACTATATCTGGCAAAGCACCAGTGCAGAAGTAGATCATCTTTCGAGACGGCGGACTCGGGTCGACGCTCTATTTAATATTTCCCATAAGGACTATTTTCATGTTGTGGCAGATGCACGTAAGACGGTAGTAGCTATGAGTGACCGGTTTCCTAAATGGCCTTTCCCGTATAATCATGAAACCGTTTTTGACGGACTTGACCAAATGGAATACCCGATGATGGTGAACGATAATCCTGTGGAAGATCGTGCTGAAAGTATTGAGCTTACAGATCACGAGATTTTTCATACCATGTTTCCTTTTTACATGGGAATTAATGAAACCAAGTATGGCTGGATGGATGAAGGTTGGGCAACGATTGGGGAATGGCTGATTTCTCCTATGATCGACTCATCCCTTGTAGATGAATACGGTATTGCGCCCTACGAACGTGCCGCGGGTACCGAGATTGATCTTCCCATCACTACACTTACTACTCAGGAGTTTGGCAATAGCATGTTTCTAAATTCTTACCCCAAACCCGCAATGGGATACTTGTATGTGAAGGACATGTTAGGCGACGAACTTTTTTTTAAAGCACTTCATACATATATCCGTAACTGGAACGGAAAACATCCCACACCAATGGATTTCTTTAACAGTATGAACATTGGCGCCAGAAAGAACATGAACTGGTTCTGGAAAAAATGGTTTTATGAAGATGGTATTCCAGATATGGGATTGAAAAATTTTCACACATTACAAAATCGTAAAGATATAACTGTTCAATCAGTTGGTAATAAGCCGTTGCCCATTGACCTTACAGTTTATTACAAAGATGGGAGCAGTGAAAAATTTCATCGCAGCATCGCCGTTTGGGAAAAGAACAACCGCACAGTGAGCATAAGCTGGATAACTACAAAGGTTGTAGAAAAGGTTACTCTGGGTAGTACCTATGTTCCGGATGCAAACCATGCTGATAATGTTTATACGGTTAACAAAACAAAGCTGTAACATATATTACCTGTCGTGTAATTTAAAAACCCAGCAGTTGTCCAGCTGGAATTGTCTTCGTTAACGTGCACTTTCGGGTAAAGGTATATCTCTTTTTAGCATAGTATCCCAGTCCGGCGAATATATCATTGTGTCGGGGCACCTCGATTCCTG
>JANXYS010000172.1 GCA_025355935.1 Chitinophagales bacterium
TGATTGTAAGGCGCGATCATCGATTATAATACTGCGCATCTCTTTCTGACGAGTGTATTTATCATATTTTTCGGATGCTTCCCTCTTTTCTTTGCGCTCTCGCAGCACCTTAAAATATTTTAGCTGGTCGTTTTTTAGCCAATCTTCCTGGTTATTCGCGTCAGACTTTAAATCGGCTGCCGAGCCCTGCTTGGCAGGTGTCGGATTAAGACTGATTTCATTTTTAATGTTGGTGAGTTGAATTGTTTCTCCCGTTAAAATATCCCAGGCAAAAAGATTCTGATTACGGTTATAGATAATTTTTTTATCATTAAACGAAAATTTTGGACTGCTTTCAACGTCTATGGTCTGCGTTAGTTGCTTCAATTTTTTATGCCGGGAATCTTCATAAAATATATCACCATCTTTCGCGTAAACATCTGCTGAACGGTCCTGGTTATATACAAGCAGGCTGGCATTAACGAGGTTTTGTTTTTGTGTCACTGATGCCTTGGCAGGAGTATGATTTTGAATACTGACGTAATAAAGCGAATCTGAAACGTTTCTATCGGGATTCCATCCGAAGTATAGGGTCATACCGTCTTTATCCCAAAAGGGAGACGATGGAGAAGTCCCGATCCATCTGGGATCCCGCATTATTTTCTCTACTGATAATTTGCCAAGCGGGGCCTGAGCGAAAGCGTGCGAAAAGCTGGCCCCCAATAATAAAAGAATCAATAATCTCATAATCTAAAGAATTTTGAACCCTAAATATATTGAGAATCAAAACTAAACTGCTAACCTGTTGATATTTACACTATGAAACTACTTATTAGCGTGAATCTTGAAAAAATACTTTTATCCGTTATACTAATTTCATTTTACATTTGTGATACTTTCAATCTCAGTGAAAGTATTACAGAAAATCATTTTTAGTGGGCAAACATATCAATAGAATCTCCGGCGCAGGATTATTAATAGCGTTAGGGATTATTTACGGTGACATCGGAACTTCACCTTTATACGTTTTCAGCGCAATTATCAATGGAAAACCAATCGACGACCTTCTAATTATCGGCGGACTTTCCTGTATCATTTGGACACTTACCCTCCAAACTACCATAAAATATGTGGTACTGACCCTGCAAGCTGATAATAAGGGCGAGGGAGGAATTTTTTCATTATATACCCTGGTAAGACGGCAGAAAAAATGGTTAGTAATACCAGCCATGATTGGCGGCGCTGCTTTACTTGCCGATGGCATGATCACTCCACCGATATCAATTACTTCAGCCATTGAAGGGTTGAAGAATATCCCCATTATTGCGGACATCCATCAAAATACTATTATCATAATTGTGCTCTGCATACTTGGTCTGTTGTTTTTTGCCCAGCAGTTTGGAACAAACTCCATAGGTAAGATGTTCGGTCCGGTAATGACTGTATGGTTTCTCATGCTGGCAGTTTTAGGTATCACCCATATCTCTGCTGACTGGGCAATCCTGAAAGCCTTTAATCCTTATTTTGGGTTGAAATTATTAACTGTGTATCCCTCGGGTTTCTGGCTCCTTGGTGCAGTTTTTCTTTGTACAACGGGGGCGGAAGCTTTATATAGTGACCTGGGTCACTGCGGCCGCGGAAATATACGTATATCATGGATTTTTGTTAAGAGTGCGCTTATACTTAATTATCTCGGCCAGGGTGCCATGCTTCTCAACCACCGCGGAACCGTGTACGCAAACACCGAGTTGCTAAAAAGTGCCGACTTTATGAAACAATTTCCGGATGCAATCGGGATGGAAAATCCATTCTATAGCCTGATGCCTGATTGGTTTCTTTTATGGGGTATTATAATTGCAACCATGGCGGCGATCATTGCCAGCCAGGCTTTAATCAGCGGTTCTTTCACCCTTATAGCCGAAGCCATTCGGCTCAACCTATGGCCACGGATGAAAATAAATTATCCTTCAGAAGCGAAAGGTCAATTATTTATACCGGGTATAAATACTTTGTTGTTTATAGGTTGTTGCGGTATTGTCCTCTTTTTTAAATCATCTGGGGCCATGGAAGCAGCTTACGGCCTTGCTATTACGCTTTGTATGCTGGCTACATCCATTTTGTTCTCCAATTACCTTGTTTCCAGGAGAGTTCACCCCGGACTGATATGGTTGTTCCTCAGTACATACATAATAATAGAAATTAGTTTCCTTATCGCAAATCTTGACAAATTTCCACACGGAGGTTATGTTACGTTGATCGTAGGTGGAGGATTGTTTGCAGTTATGTACGTGTGGTATAGAGCAAGAAAAATAAAGAACCGGTATATCGAATTTGTAAGAATCGAAGAATATATCCCTAAACTGGAAGAGCTCAGCAACGACACTTCAGTGCCAAAGTATGCAACCCACCTGGTATATCTTACAAGCGCTAATAATCCGAAAGAAATTGAACATAAGATCATTTACAGTATCCTTAGCGGGAAGCCTAAAAGAGCGGATATTTATTGGTTCGTACACGTTGATACTCTGGATGACCCCTATACAAGTGAATATTCAGTTGAACATATCATCCCGAACGATATTATCCGGGTAGAATTCAGACTTGGCTTCAGGATACAGCCCCGGTTAAATCTTATGTTTAAGAAGGTAGTGGAAGACCTGGTAGCTAATAAAGAGGTAAATATTTTAAGTCGTTATGAAAGCCAGCAACGGAATAATATGCGCGGTGATTTTCAATTTATCGTGCTGGAAAAATTTCTTAGCCAGGATAATGAACTTCCATTCTTTGAACACCTGATTATGAAGGCTTATTTCTGGTTGAAAGAGTTAAGCGTGAGTGAAGAGAAGGGATTTGGGCTTGAGCAGAGTAATGTCCTGATTGAGAAATTTCCGTTGATAGTCGCACCTGTAAGTAAGCTGAAAATGACGCGGATTCATCAACAGGAAGAAGAGGACGATGATGAGCTAGGAGGATACAAGTATTGAATTTGTAATAAATTTTTAGTTTAAGCTGCACCTACAAATTCCGCCGCGGTGCCCGTTGTTCGAATTGATCCTAAGTGAACTATCTTAACGGAAAGTTTCCTTTTTTGAGCCCGACCATTTTATACATTGTTATCGGATATGCCGTGTTGTTAGGTATCGTGTACCTGGTTCAGGAAAAGTTTATATTTAAGCCTGAAAAACTTAAGCAGGATTTTGTATACAAGTATGATATTCCCTTTCATGAACTATTTTTTGACATCGAGCCAGGCGTTCGAATAAATGGTCTTCATTTCACATGTGCTGAGCCACTTGGACTTATCCTTTACTTTCATGGAAATACCAGGAGCATAAAAGGCTGGGCTAAATATGCGCGCGATTTTTACCGGTACAAGTATGATGTTGTGCTTGTAGACTACCGGGGATTTGGGAAAAGTACTGGCAAGCGAAACGAAAATGATATGCTAAATGATATGCAATTTATTTATAAAAGTCTTGCAGCAAAATATACCGAGAAGCATTTAATAGTGTATGGCCGAAGCCTTGGTAGTGGTTTCGCCACCAAAGTTGCAAGTGATAATAAACCAAGATTCTTAATTCTTGATTCCCCATATTTTAGCTTTAAAAAAGCAGTAGAGCGATTTCTGCCAATGCTTCCTATGCGCATGTTGTTACGCTTCCACCTACGCACCGATTTGTGGATAAAACAGGTTACCTGTCATACTTATATTCTTCATGGCACGCGCGACTGGCTAATACCAATTAGTAATAGTGAAAATCTACAGTCGTTAAATCCTTCGAGGATAACCCTGATCAGGATTGTTGGCGGTGGGCATAATAACCTGCCGAGCTTTAACGAATATCATAACATAATCAGGGATATCTTGCAGGAATAAATTATGAAGATTTGGCGCAAAAAAATATGGTTGTATACGCGGATATTTATCATTATCTATTGTGGAGTTGGTATTGCGATATACACTTTCCAGGAAGATATTTTATTCCATCCACAAAAGCTTGACAGCAATTACAAGTTTAAATTTAACGTCCCTTTTGAGGAGCTAACGGTGCCTTTTAACCGCGAGGATACGCTTAGCATGGTAAAGCTATTTTCAAAAGATTCTGTAAGGCGGGGTTTAGTAATCTACTTTCATGGTAACAGGAAGAATGTTGAACGTTTTGTTCCTTTCGCAAAGATATTTACCGATAATGGCTATGAAGTTTGGATTCCGGATTATCCAGGTTATGGAAAAAGCACAGGTACCATTACTGAAAGTAAGTTATATGACCAGGCCGTGCAGGTGCAGCAAATG
>JANXYS010000195.1 GCA_025355935.1 Chitinophagales bacterium
GCGTACTACGGGAGATATTTATCCCTGCTTTGATTGCGAATTTAAACATGACACCTGGTCAGCCTGGGGCGTGATGAAGATCGTTGATATGCGAAAAAATAATCGTACATCTGCTGGCCCGGGTCATTGGAACGATCCTGATATGATGGAAGTTGGAAATGGCATGACAGTTAATGAGGACCGAGCGCACTTTTCCTTATGGGCGATGCTTACTGCTCCTCTAATTGCCGGAAACGATTTTAGGAAAATGAGTACTGAAACACAGGGTATACTAACAAATAAAGATGTTATTGCCATTGACCAGGACAAGCTGGGAGTGCAGGCATATTCCGCCGGCATGACAGATAGTGTCGAGAGCTGGATCAAGCCGCTCGTCAACGGCGATCTGGCCGTTTGTTTTTTAAACCGATCGCAGAAGACAGCATCTTTAAGTCATAACTGGAAAGAATATCCAATTAATGATACATTGTCTAACACAAGAGTAGATTTTAATACACAATCGTTCAATGTTAAGGATCTATGGAACAAGAGGAATAGTGGCAGTACTGATAAGCCACTTAGGGGCTCCATACCGCCCCACGATGTTTTAATGTTTCGTCTTACAAAAAAATAATCCATGAAATTGCTGCTCATTGTAGTTACATCCCTTTCCTTAGGAATGATCATTAGTTGTAAAAAATCGCCGGTCGTGAAGCCTGCGCCGGTTCCGCCAATTGCACCGGTTACCCCACCCACCACCGTAACGCCAACTGAGCCCGTAATCGCTAATACCATCGGTTTCTTTTTAAATGACTGGACGGCGAAAACATATGTCGCACCGGCGTATACTGTTGCTACCCCGCCCGCGGAATCTTCTTCTGCCACAGTAACGATTAATGTTGCCAATATAATAACAAAAATACCCCAGGCTATTTACGGGAATAATGCAAATTCCTGGATGACGCAGATCGTAACAGAAGCGCCTTTGATGGCCTATCTTACAAACTACCATTCACACATCATCCGTTTCCCGGGAGGAAGTATCAGTGATATTTATTTCTGGAACAAGCCAGCAAATACAGCGCCTTCCGATGCACCGGCAAACCGCGTTGACGAAAACGGGAACACCGTTCCGGGGAATTATTGGTTCGGCAAGATCAGTGATTCGTGGACTATCTCCCTGGATAATTATTATAATATGCTTACTCAAACCGGCAACCAGGGTATGATAACCGTAAATTATGGTTATGCGCGCTATGGAACGTCAACAAATCCAGCTGCCGCCGCTGCACACCTGGCAGCCGATTGGGTAAGGTATGATAACGGCCGTACCAAATACTGGGAAGTAGGGAATGAAAATTTTGGAACCTGGGAGGCAGGTTACCGCATCAACACCGCTAACAACGCCGACGGGCAGCCGCAATTGTTGAATGGGAAAATCTACGGCGAGCACTTTAAAATCTTTGCCGATAGTATGCGAAAAGCAGCAATCGAAAATGGAAAGCCAATTTACATTAGTGCAGTATTGATGGAAAAAGCGCCCGCATCATATATTCCTTCAAATCTTCAAACATGGAATGCCGATGTGATGTCGAAGGCAGGAAACACCCCCGACTATTATTCGGTACATAGTTACTTTACGCCATACAGGCAAAACAGTGATCCCGCAACTATCCTCAATTCAGTAATTCCGGAGGAAACAACCATTATGAATTACGTAAAGGGAAGTGTTACGGCTGTAGCCGGCACCTCGCAAAAGCCGGTC
Organism: Chitinophagales bacterium; assembly: GCA_025355935.1. GTDB lineage: Bacteria > Bacteroidota > Bacteroidia > Chitinophagales > Chitinophagaceae > Ferruginibacter. Next base: position 1,745 of record JANXYS010000195.1, read on the forward strand.
GCCCTGTCTGAATGGAATATTTTTGCGGAAGGAAGTGCTCAGCAAACATCATATATTAACGGCATTCATGGTTTGATGGTTATGGGAGAAGCTTTAAAAAATAAATTTGGAATGGCTGCGCGCTGGGACTTGGCTAATGCGTGGAATGGTGGGAATGATATGGGGCTATTCAATATTGGCGACGAGCCGGGAGTTTCGAAATGGAATGCACGCGCGTCTTATTATTATATGTATTATTTTCAAAAAACCGCCGGAGATCGTTTGGTTGAATCTTCGGTTATGGGGAACACCGCTGTTAAGTCCTATGCTAGTACCTACAGCAGCGGAGAGGCGGCCGTTACACTTGTCAACACGAGTTCGTCCCTTCAAACTGTAACAGTCAGCTTCCAAAATTTTATCCCGGGGGGCCGGTACTACTGGTATATTTTAAAAGGAGGTACGGATAATGGCCTCTTTTCTAAAAATGTCCTGGTAAACGAATTTGGCTCATCGATTGGATCTGGCGGACCCGCTAACTATCAGACCTTAAATGCGTGGAGTTCGGTTGTTTCCGCCGGAGTTAAAATATCCTTGCCAGCTTTCGGTGTGGCTAACTTGATGTTCGATAAATAATTTGTTATGAAGTCTTTCCTGTTTATTCTTATTGCCCTTATATCATTCGGTACTGCCGCGTCAGCAAAAACCAGATTTTTTCCCGCCGGGAATCCTTCTTATAAATATATCGGGCGGATCGATTTTTCCAACATAAATATACCAACGATGTGGGCAACTGGCACGCAGGTAAGATTTTCCTTTAAGGGAAGCGACTGCGTTATTGTCGTTACGGATCAATTACAGTATGGCAAAGATCATAACTATCTTGATATAGTGGTGGACGGCAGGTACAGGCATATTAAACTAGCCACTAGCCATAACGAAATTTCAATTGCGAAGAATCTTACGGGAAAGGTGCATGATGTCATTATCAGCAAAAGTACTGAGGCCGGCGTTGGATATGTAAGTTTTGAAGGCGTGTATTGTAAAAAATTATTATCATCACCAGCGCTACCGACTAAAAAAATCGAATTTTTTGGAGACTCTATTACCAGTGGAATGGGTGTGGACACAACTGTAACCAAATGTCATAAAGGAGAATGGTACGATCAGACAAACGGCTATATGACCTATGCTGCAATAA
>JANXYS010000346.1 GCA_025355935.1 Chitinophagales bacterium
CCAAGGAAACCCGGGCTTCTACAATTGCCTGTTAGTATTCGTAACTTATCAATCGAATAAATATAATGACAACTGCTAAGTATTTAAAAAATCTTACACCAATGCGCGGTATCGCGGCATTGCTTACTGTGATCTATCATGTCGACCTGATGATAGGAAATGGTGGGGATCTGCTTATTAAACGAAGTCATTCTATGCTCCTCAGTAGAATGTATTTAATGGTCGACTTCTTTTTTATTTTAAGTGGATTTATTTTATGCTACGTATATGGTAAAATGTTTGCCTCAAATGTAAGTAAAGAAGCCTTCCAGAAGTTTGCGATTGCCAGGTTTGCGAGAGTATACCCGCTGCACTTCTTTACTTTTAGTTATTGCGTTCTTTTGTTTTTCATTTCAGCGAAAGCAGGAGTTCCAGACGTTCCGGTATTACAGATTGAGAATAATTATTTTTCGATGTTTACCAATATTTTACTTCTGCATGCAATGAACTTTCACAAATGGTTTAGCTGGAATCATGCTTCCTGGTCAATCAGCGTTGAATGGTGGGCGTATATGCTATTTCCATTTTTAGTTGCCCCCATTTTGGCAATGGATTCCCGAAAAAAATTAACGGTGGCTGTCTTATGTTTTTTGGGTTATTTAGTAATTACCTTTTTTATTGTTCCTATTGTTACAATCCCTAAAGAGCTGCCTTTCGTAAGAGTAGATCCTAATCAATTGTCGATAAATGTTGCGTATCAGTATGGTTATATCAGATGTTTGTGTGGCTTTATTCTGGGTATGATGGTATACCAAGCTTATTCGGCAAAATGGTTTAGGGAGTATCTGTCGAATGGGTACGTTTTAGTTGGATTAGCGCTTCTGTCCTTTAGTGCTATGCATTTTAATTTACCAGACTTTTTAACGATAATTCCATTTCCCTTCATATTATTATGTGGTGCGTACGGTAGTATAGGTATGGACAAATTCTTCTCTAACAGATTTTTACAAAGAATTGGTGACTGGTCATTTTCGATTTATTTGGTACACCAGCCCTTGTTATTTACAATTGGAAGTATTATGACCTACCTGAATCCAGTTGATCTAAGTAAACAAGTTGATGGCCCACCGCCAAAAATCGAAATGCTTACCGGGTGGTTAATCTGCTTAGCGTTCATCGGTGTAACGCTACTAGTATCATTCCTTACTTACCGTTTCATAGAAGTACCTGCGCGAAATCGATTAAATAGAAAACAAGTAGCAACTTGAAAGCAGTAATGTGCATATGCAGTTTGATTCTATGAATAACAAGAATGGACAGAGGTTAGCTTTTACCTCAATACACGTTTTATCAGATGTAGACACTGTATCGCTTTTCGGTGGTCGGCAGATTTGCAGACATATTTGACCAACGGCGAGATTAGAACATTTGTTAGGGCTCTACAAAACAACAAAACTTTATTAAAAACAAATAAAATGACAACTAGGCTAAGTATACAATTACGCGTCAAAATCGGAACATTGATCTTGTTATTGACCATCTTGCAATTCAGGGGATTTAGTCAAATCAAAAATTATGAAATTTTTGCTTTAAAATTTGCAACACTCAATTTTAAATTGCCTGTCGCTGCTGCTGCCGTGGGGTCAACCAGCAACGACAGTACTGAAATTTGCTACATGGTTTATCTGATAAAAGAAAAGAATGGTAAAAATATTTTAGTTGATGCAGGATTTACCGAACCGTTGCAAACATACCCAATGCAGGCATTTACATTCGTACGACCGGATTCTGTGCTTAAAAGAATTAATATTAACCCCACCGATATTACCGATATCATTGTTACGCACCCGCATTGGGACCATATCGACGGCATAGACCTTTTTCCTAATGCCATGATCTGGATGCAGAAGGAAGATTTCAATTACTTTGTCGGTACAGCCTGGCAAAAAGGGGAGAACCCTGAAAATAATTTTAATAAAAATGACGTTCCGAAAGTAATTCGGAAGAATTTAGATGGAAAACTCACCTTGATAAAGGGAGATAGTATCGAAATTATGCCGAACATAAGGGTCTTCATTGGGTCAAAGCACACATTTGAATCGCAATATGTAGTTGTAGGATCAGGGGCCGACAAAGTAATTATTGCCTCCGACAATAGTTGGCTTTACTATAACCTCACTAGCTTATTATCTATTCCAGTAACGCTCGACCAGAAGGCATATTTGAATAATCTAAAAAGGATGCGTGGCATGGTAAAAGATATAGATTTCATAATCCCCGGACACGACCCGCTGGTATTTACCAAATTTTCTAAGGTAGCACCAGGAATAGTAAGAATAAAATAAGATTTTGCAAAAGGGTAAGATTAAATAAAATTATTAGTTATGAGATGTCTAAATTTATTATCATTAATATTAATAGCTGCATGTAATAATAACCAACACGAAAGAAACATACTAAAGTCTGATACGATAAAACCCCTTGCTGAAACACTACAGGTGGCAAAAGTAAGCAAGCCAGAAGCTTCCTCACTTAACTCCTACTCTAATAAACGTTTTAAAGACGTAACCGTGGAAAAAATCAGTAGGGACTCATTCTTAATACGTGGGAAGGGCCAGATCTTCGAGGCAAATTTTAGTTGGGTAGTAGAAGACGGTCATGAGGAATTAAAGCAAGGTTTTCAAATGACTGATGCCGGAGCACGAGAGTGGGGCTCATTTCAATTTGCCATAAGAATTCCTAAAAAGCGTGTGAATTCTACATTAACGCTTATTTTATTCGAATCCAGTGCGAAAGATGGTAGTCGGCAATATGAATTACCACTTATTTTATATTAATTAAACAAGAAATAAAATTATTCTCTCGCGGCGAAAAAAATATTGAAACTGAAAAAGGCATTATTTTGCTCAGCTAATAATATAAGGTCTATTTGCAGAAAAAATGAGCGGCCACACAAAAAAATTTGTTGCATAAACAGGTTTAACAAGTTATGAAATAAAAGCCGTTGCAGAAAATAGGTAGAAAACGTATGCAACATTAAATATCGTTGCGAAAAGAAAATAAAAAAATTTGTAATTAAACGATGAAAAAACTGCTGTAAAAAAAATTTACAATTGTTTACAACTCTTTAAGCAAAGCTGAAAATAGTTGGTGAAGTAAAAGTTTATAAAAGTGCTGCTGTCACTTAGGGATTTGCTGCGCATAAACTCGGCCAACATTTTATCTATAACCTGTTAACGCCCTACATTGTTGTGTAGATGGGTTTGCGGGGGAACTATTAACCGATTAATGTTCTATGTAATGAAAACAAATCAATTGGATACACATTCTCTACCGCTAATCCTAAAGCGTATTTTAAATCTGAGTCCTGCGAGTAAGGGTTTATGGGGCAATATGACAGTGAATGAAATGCTTTTTCATTGTAGGAAAGTTAACAATGAAATACTTCAAGGGGTAGAGCAGAATATAGTGCCTACGGTTAAACAAAAAATAATGAAAACAGTTGGGTTATACCTCATAAAAAAATTTCCAAAAGGAGTCAAAACAGGTCCTAGATATCTGCCTGATTCGACAGAAAATTTGCAATTTGAAAAGATGCAAAACAGCTTAGTGGACAATATAAAAGAAGTTTCCGTTTATGATAAGCCAATCTATGGCAAGCACCCGTTCTTCGGACCGCTAAATACAAAAGAGTGGCGGCAATTCATGTGGAAGCATATCGACCACCACTTGAGGCAATTTAATGTTTAATCATAGATAGCCAGAAAGTAAAACATCGCTGGTGAGCTACTCCCAACAATACCACATCAAAACCTTAAAATCACTTCGAATTTCGGGACAACAAGCTATATTTGCCCCTTAATTATGAAAGCTAGACAATTAATTTTCCTGATTGCCCTTGTTGTGTTAATTGACCAGGCATTAAAAATCTACATAAAAACGTCATTTCCACTTAACACTGCTCATCCAATAGCTGGTGACTGGTTCCAGCTTTATTTTGTGGAAAATCCCGGCATGGCGTATGGCTGGAAGTTCGGTGGCAATTGGGGTAAGCTTATTCTAACCGTGTTTCGTTTAGCCGCAGTGGTTTTTGGTACCTGGTACCTCGGGAACATCATTAAATTAAAATATGCCCGCGGCTTTATCATTTGCGCGGGCCTTATATACGCCGGTGCACTTGGTAACCTGATTGACTCCTGTTTCTACGGATTAATCTTCGACAAAGGGATGGTATTTGATCCCCAAATAAACGAATATATTGGTTATAATGGCCTTGGACATTTTAGTAAAACCGGCTATGGCAGTTTTCTACATGGTAACGTGGTCGACATGCTATACTTCCCCGTAATAAAAAGTCATTTCCCTTCCTGGTTTCCAGTGTGGGGAGGTGAAGACTTTCTATTTTTCCGTCCCATATTCAATATTGCTGATGCTGCCATTACCACAGGTGTTATTAGTATCCTCGTTTTCCAGAAGAGATTTTTTAAAGACAAAACGCTTGGAATTGAAGAGCACACCATAATTACTGAAGCACGGGTTGATGACATAACCCAGGTGTCTTAATTATCCCCGATTTCGTACAGGGGGTCTTGTTATTCTTTTATTATTTTCTTGCGGATATTTTCATCCTCAAAGTTCATGATGATGATATAGACTCCCGAACTTAGGCCTGCAAGATCATCCAGACTGATTTTATTATATCCTTTCGTCACTGTTTTTAAATAGTTCCTGAGCTGCTGGCCTTTGTCATTATAAACTATAATGCTCACTTCGCCATCCCGTGGCGTTACTAATTCGGAATGTATTATATTCCTGAAAGGATTTACAAGAGTTTTGACTTCGAACATGAATTTCTTGTTTAACAGGACAATATTACTGTACTTAAAATAATTATTCTCACCTATCATCTTGATACGGTAATACCTGCTGCCACTAAAAACTTCCGGGTCGTTGAAACTGTAGAATGCATTGTGTAAATTGCGGACATCTAAATTTCCTGCAGGCGAGAAAATAATGCCATCGGTGCTTTTTTCAATCACATACCCCTGGAGGTTTGATTCATCATTAGTTACCCAGCTCAGATTCGATTTACCGGCCACTAATATGCCTTTAAAGTGGGTGAAGCGGGCAGAGAGAATTATGCCGCAGGTAATTGCCCGGATCATCGTCGCACTTCCATCGTTGTACGAACAACTGGCGCTGGTTAGGTTGGAGGAACTGGTTGCAACAATTACGCGATAGTAGGTTCCGCTATCAGCTGCTGCCGCAAAAAACGTGGGCAATGTAGCAATATACTCGTATAGGCCGTTAATGAGTACCGGCGTTCCAACCCCCGAGGTTCCCGGCCCGGAAAGGTCGGCCCACACCGTTCCGCCGACATTGCTTTTTTGCCATTTAAAATAGATATAGCTGTTATTGTAAACATACCTGATGGTATCTCTCAGGTCTACCTGGAAGGGTGTTTCCTTGCAACCAAGTATATACGGATTATAATTCATGGTGAGGGATGGCCCGCAGTGCGCTACTTTAATATCATCGATCGCCCAGTCATTACCCCCTCCACCAGGAGAGTTGTTTCTGATCACAAAGTTCGCAGTCGTTTGGGCAGCCTTCGTTAAGAAGGTAAACCCAAATTGTTTCCAGGGTGCTGCCCTGTCGTACTTTATATCACCGGAGGTGTAATAAGCCAGGCCATCGATTTCGAAACCAAGGTTAGGCCTTACACCGGATGAATCATTTCCGGGATAGGGGAGAAAGCCAGCACTTGCAGTGCCTCTTCCATTGCTGTCGCAACTGCATCTCGGGCAGAGGTTCCTGAACCATGCACTAAATTCATAGTAGGTATTTGGACAAAGATTGGAGAGCGTTTCCTGGTATGCTACATTCGTATTATAGCTTGCATTTACCATTACGAAATATCCTTTACGGCTTCCCGGGGCTGCGGGAGAATTTCCAATTGACGGGCTAACGGCGCCTGTGTGATCACCACAAATATCCCAAAAGCCAAATACCCGGTGAAGGGCGGGGGCTTCGGGCATCGGGGAAGTAGGTATGACCCAGCCGTCGGCGCTGCTGTTATTAACGATCGCATAGTTATAATCCTGGGGCTGGCCAGTTGAAACATTTTGTTTTATATAAGTTGTAGAGAAGGCAAGTGGCGCAGCACGGTTTTGCGTGCTCCCTGAAGCAAATGTTCCTAAAGAATCAGAGGCTGCGCTGATGTTCGATCCGTTACTACAGTAGCCCGAATTTTTGAACAATAGAATATTATAAGTTGGGAATGTTACAGTCGTCCAGCCATTTAATGGGACTACCATTTTATACTTCACACTGCCACCTATAAAAATGCTGTCGCCGTAAAATGCACCGGCGTTTATCTTTACTTTATAACAAGCCATCATGATGCAGGCGCTGCCAAAAAAACTGGGCTTGCTGGTATCCGAGCGGATACGACCGCCTTTAACTCCGTTAGCCCCGCTGCCAAGATTCATCGTTATGTTTCCTCCTAAATTCTTACCAGCATCTGCATCTGCAACCTCGGTAAACGCGCCCTGGTAGGTAAGTCCCTGGTTAGTAGCAACACGCATAGTCCCGGGAATATAAGTTGTCTTAGCAGGCACTACATCAAATACCTGCACACTATCAATTGTTGTAAATGATACTTGTTTTAAAACAGCTATCGTAACCCGAATTTCGATAGTATCTCCGGGATTAAATGTTCCACCGGTAGCGAGTTTACTCATGTTAGCAAAACTCTTTCCGATGTCAACGCGGTTAGCGCCCTGGGCGATGGCCTTAAATGAAGAAAAAAACAGGATTAAAATTAATAAAATAATAAAGGGTAAAAGTCTTTTCATTCTTCAGTTTTTTAGTTAAAAGAATTACTAGGATTGGATGGATAGTCCTTTCAACTAAACGGCATTTATAACTTTATATTACATAAAATATTAAATTTAAAAGTTAACTAAAATACTTTAATATTTCTTATCACGTTTATAAGCTTGGTTTGCCCTGTAATCCTTGGTGGATAAAGGTTACAACCGTATTATTACCTCGTAAAAGTTCTTTATCTAAATAAAAAAAGGTATGATAAAAGCATTACTTTTTACGTCTTTACCCACGTTGTTTTTCATGCAAATGTGCGTTGCACAAAATGAAATTTTCACACCGAAGTTTGTTCTGAACCAGGCACCCGCAAATGTTGCAGAACGGTATTACTTACAGCATCCCTTTGAAGTTTTAGTAGGCCCTGATGATTCCTTGTGGATCAGTGAGCGCCGAGGTCGTGTAATGAAAGTGAATGTTTCTGATGGGCGGCGCAGGATCATTCTCGATATTCAAAATAATGTGCGTTTTACCACGAGTGGTTCACCGGTTACTTCCATTAGTCAGGACGGGATGATGGGGTTGGCGCTGCACCCGGATTATCCGGCTGTTGATTCCTTTTACATCGCCTATGTATATAATGCAATCGGGAATGTTCGAAAGGTCAGAATCGCTCGGTACCCTGTGAAAAATGCGGTTGTAAACACGCGAGCCGGAAGCGAAACGGTAATCATTGAAAATATTCCTGCCAGCAGTGATCATAGCTCCGGCCGGCTTCTCATAGGCGCCGACAGGATGCTTTATTATTCGGTAGGTGACCAGGGATCGAATCAGTTTACGCTTCGTTGTAATCCTATCAGGGCACAGGATGTACCTACTGTGGTTGAATTAGCTGCCGGTAATTTCGTTGCTTACCAGGGTAAAACACTTCGTATAAACCCCGATGGAAGTGTGCCCGTCGACAATCCCATCGTTAAAGGGATCAGGAGCCATATTTTTACGTTCGGCCATAGAAATCCGAACAGCCTTGTTTTTGCGAAGGATGCACAACAACAAAATTATACGGGTGCTAAATTGTATAGCGCGGAAAATGGGCCGGCAGAAGATGATGAAATAAACGAACTTATTGCAGGTAAAAATTACGGCTGGCCTTATTACTCCGGATACGTTGATAATAACAGGTATCAATATAAAAATTGGTCATCTGCTACAAATTGCGCTGGTGCCCCAAGCCCTTCTCTCGAGCCCGAATGTTCAACGCCGCCTGCAGGAACCGTAATAATGAATGAAACAGATACTATATTACCGAATTTCCAGGCACCGATGCGTACCTTTTTTACACCTTCAGGGCCCCTGGCATGCAACTGGCTGAGCAACCCCACCGTGGCGCCCTCAAGCATGGATTATTATGGGTATGATAATAAAATTCCGGGATGGCAAAATTCAGTATTGATGAGCACGTTGAAAGAAGGAACAGTATTCAGGTTAAAACTAAATGCTGCCGGTACAGGCTTTGTAAATATGAGTAATGGGGCTGATACGGCGCGATATTTCAGAGAAGAAAATCGGCTGCGCGATCTCGCGATAGGGTCTGACGGAATAACGTTCTTTTTAGTAACCGACAGCGTGGGACAAACCTCCGGTCCCACAACGGGCCAGCAAAATGTATTAAACAATCGCGGCTGCATTCTGATGTACCGTTATATAGGAAGTACGTTGAATATCGGGCATCCGCCAGCCGTGCCTGCAAAACGCGAATACTCAGTTAAAATATATCCCAATCCCGCAACATGCAGGATCTTGTCGCGGCC
>JANXYS010000398.1 GCA_025355935.1 Chitinophagales bacterium
AAGGAAGAAATGATCGCAGCAAAAGCTGCACCGATTACTACGGCAACCGCAAGGTCAATGATGTTACCCTTGATTGCAAATTCTTTGAATTCTTTGATAAATCCCATTGCAAAATTTTAAAAGATGATTTAAAAAATACCTGAGTATATCGGAGAAAATAAAATTTTTCAACCCTGATAAATAAACTCACTTTTGCGTTTCAAATATAATACTAAAGTTTTTAATGTGGAAAACGGAAAAGTAGTCAACTGGTTGTTGTTCATTATTCTTTCAATGATTTGGGGTAGCAGTTTTGTATTGATGAAGGAAGGATTGTTGCATCTAAACGCCTTCCAGGTAGCTTCCATTCGTATTTTCTCATCAGGCCTTGTACTGTTACCGGTAGCCGTATATAATTTTAAAAAGTTGCCGACAGGCAAATTGGGATATGTTTTCTTGTCAGGCTTGTTTGGTAGCCTGATTCCTGCCTACCTTTTTTGTATTGCTGAGCAGAATATTGACAGTTCCCTTGCAGGGGTGTTAAATGCCCTTACACCAATATTTGTGATAATTACAGGAGCACTTTTTTTCCAAAGTAAGACCTCCTCCCTGAAAATTCTGGGAATTTTTATTGCCTTCACAGGAAGTGTACTCTTATTTTTTAGCCAGCCTAATTTTACACATAACAGTAATGCCGGAAGCGTTCTTCTCGTAGTATTGGCAACTTTGCTTTATGGCGTTAACGTAAATATGGTCTACCGCCATTTAAGCAATATCCCTTCCCTCCATATTGCGGCGATCGGTTTAGCACTTAGTGCGATTCCGGCCCTGCTGGTACTTTTTCTTACCGGGTATTTCCGGCTTAACTTTTACGACAAAGGCATTTTAATGTCTACCGGATATTCATCGCTTCTTGGAGTGGGAGGAACGGCCGTTGCGACAGTTTTGTTTTATATGTTATTAAAAAGAGCCGGGAGCGTTTTTGCCTCCATGGTAACTTATGCAATACCAGTAGTTGCAATTGGCTGGGGTGTTCTTTACGGCGAGAAAGTGGGGCTGAACCAGGCGGGGTGCATGATTATAATCCTGGCGGGGGTGTTTGTAGCCAATCAAAAAGGCCGCAAAAGGGTTTAAAATTATATTCAAAAAACTATTTAAAGAACATAATTTCCTTTTTGTTAGGGTGAATTACCGCCCTGTTGCCAAGTAAAGTACTTCCCTTTTTGTTATAGAAAGTTAAATAGAAAGTATCATTCACTTTTTTGTAGGTGCCGGGAAAGCGGGTATTTTTTACGCTGTCGAAAAGTTGGCGGTAAAACTCAAAATAATTATTCTCTTTAATTTCAAAATAAGAGTCATTCAAATCTGCCACTGCTTTAAAGCTCGAAATGACCCTGGCGGCGTCAAAAGCTTTTTTGTCCTTATTAAATTTATACCCCGGCGAACAGGCAAAAGCAATAGTCATAATCGCAAATACAATAAAGAAAAACTTCATTTTAGATATTTAGGTGGAGTAAAGGCAAATGTAAGTCCAAAAATAAAAAGCAAGGCGAAGAGCAATCTCTTTTGTTATGCTAGTTTTTTAGCTGTATCAAATCCCATAGATTCCCGTAAAGATCTGCGAAAACTAACACGGTCCCATAAACTTCTTCTGAAATTTCCCGCACAATATCAATTTCCTTAGTTATGAGAAGCTGGTGATCCCGTTGTATATTGTCGGTATATAAAAACAAAAATACCCTTCCACCTGTTTGATTCCCTACGCTGTTTAATTGCTTTTCACCAGCCGCCTTCGCAAGCAGCAGGTTGCATCCTCCATTCCCCGCGGGGCGAATAACTACCCATCGTTTTGTCGCACTCATACGGGTGTCTTCTAAAAGAGAGAATCCAAGTTTGTCCACATAAAATCTGATGGCTTCGTCGTAATCTTTAACCACAAGTGTTATTTGCCCAATCATCTGGTTCATAATTTTGACTTTATTGCAAGATAAATTATTATGCCGATCGGCCTGAAATACGCAACGGCACTTCCTGCCGAGCTTATCGTGCATCAAAAAAACCTTGCACTAATTTTTAATTCTAAGCCTCAAGCCTTACCTTCGCGGCTCAAAATAACACCTATATATTTTAAATATTTCTTATGGCTAATACAGGTAAGGTAAAATCCATCATTGGGGCGGTTGTTGATGTTCAATTTGACAGCGATTCCAAGCTTCCCGAAATTCTTAACGCATTAGAACTAACTCGTGATAATGGCGATAAACTTATACTGGAAGTACAACAACACCTGGGTGAAGACAGTGTCAGAACGATCGCGATGGATGGAACTGAAGGCCTTGTGCGAGGAACAAAAGTTACTGATACCGGTAGGCCAATTACTATGCCCGTGGGCGACGGAATTAAAGGCCGTTTATTTAACGTAACGGGGGATGCCATTGATGGTCTTCCGCAGGTTAGTAAAGAAAATGGCCGCCCGATTCATGCCAAACCGCCATTATTTGAAAACCTAAGTACAGCGTCTGAAATATTATTCACAGGTATTAAAGTGATTGATCTTATAGAACCATATGCAAAAGGTGGTAAGATTGGTTTGTTTGGCGGAGCTGGTGTAGGTAAAACGGTATTAATTCAGGAACTGATTAACAATATTGCAAAATCATATAGCGGGGTATCTGTTTTTGCCGGTGTGGGAGAAAGAACACGTGAAGGAAATGACCTGATGAGAGAGATGATCGAAGCTGGCATCATGAACTATGGCGACAAGTTTAAACATAGTATGGAAGAGGGCGGATGGGATCTTGCTTCAGTAGATATGGAAGGCCTGAAAGATAGTAAGGCAACATTCGTGTTCGGACAAATGAATGAGCCGCCGGGTGCAAGAGCACGGGTGGCACTAAGCGGATTAACAATTGCGGAATACTTCCGCGATGGTGAAGGGGAAGGACAAGGAAAAGACATTTTGTTTTTCGTAGATAATATATTCCGTTTCACCCAGGCAGGTTCAGAAGTATCTGCTTTGCTGGGCAGGATGCCAAGTGCGGTAGGATACCAACCTACACTTGCAACGGAAATGGGATTAATGCAGGAACGCATCACCTCTACTAAAGATGGTTCTATTACTTCGGTACAGGCGGTGTATGTGCCCGCGGATGATCTTACGGATCCGGCGCCGGCTACTACTTTCGCTCACCTCGATGCTACAACGGTACTAAGTCGTAAGATCGCAGATCTTGGTATCTATCCAGCGGTTGATCCCCTGGACAGTACTTCCCGTATTCTTACCGTAGCAATAGTTGGAGAAGAACATTACAACACTGCAGATAATGTAAAATTAATTTTACAACGCTATAAAGAGCTACAGGATATTATTGCAATTCTTGGGTTGGATGAATTGAGTGATGAAGATAAATTGGTTGTATCACGTGCAAGAAAAGTTCAGCGTTTCCTTTCGCAGCCGTTCTTTGTTGCCGAGCAGTTCACCGGTCTTAAGGGCGTACTTGTACCAATAGAAGATACGATCCGGGGGTTTAACGCGATTATGGATGGCGAAGTTGACGAGTATCCGGAAGCGGCTTTTAACCTGGTAGGTACGCTTGAGGATGCTATTGAAAAAGGTAAAAAACTAATGGCTGCCGCAACAAATTAGTTTAACTGGATATTTATTAGCCGATAGATATTTACATCCAAGTTGTAAATGGCATACTGCATTCAATTGTATTCATCGACAAATCTGCTTGTTCACTTTTGCTAATTAATTATAAGATGACTTTAGAAATATTAACCCCGGAAAAAAAAATCTTCAGCGGTGATGTTTATGGGGTGCAATTGCCGGGTATAAATGGCCTCTTCGAAGTGCTGGACAAACATGCGCCCCTTGTAAGCGCACTAAAAGAAGGCAAACTAAAAATACTTAAAGATAAAACTAGTAACACTGTCAGCTATTCCATTCACGGGGGGTTCGTAGAAGTTTTAAATAATAAAACAACCGTGCTTGTTGAGGGTGCTGATGAATTATAACATACTGTATCTTGTGAAAGCC
>JANXYS010000433.1 GCA_025355935.1 Chitinophagales bacterium
TAAGAATTATTAAAATTGAGAATGATTAAATACCAAATTTGTTTAAATAACTCATTTTGAAGTGGAAATTGCTGGTTAATTTTCACATTTCGTGTTTTAATCATACTGTAAGAATTGATATTTTTAAGGGCAGGGTGTAGAATATCTATTACAAAAGGCCACGAATAATAGACCGAATCTCTGAATCGACGGTAATTTCCGCAATTTTGAAAGGCGTTGATCTACGTATGGGTACACGTATACTCCTGAGCTGAAAAATCTGCGCAATTGAGCATGATGGCAACTTCGTAGGGAATCATGTTTTCTCATTATAAGTGTTTCCCGGTAGTACTGCTAATTCACAATAACGGTAATGATTAACCATTCATATAATAGTAGACTATTCACTCTTCATGGGACCATACATTCGTGCTAAATAATAAACATGAGAAAAATCTTTTCGATATCGTTAAGCATGGTATGCTTTTATGCGATAGGCCAACAACCCCTCTTCATGCCGCAGAACATCAAAAAAGCTTATACGAACGGTACCAGGAGTGCAGATGGCAAACCGGGAAAAAGTTATTGGCAGAATCATGGTACTTATAATATAAATGTATCGGTAAATCCTCCTTCGAAGAGGGTGGAAGGCAATGAAACTATAAGTTACAGGAACAATAGTCCGAAAGAAATTAGCAACATAGTAGTTAAACTGATCCTTAATATCCACAAACCTGGCGCCGTACGCCAGGGAGCAACGGGCCCTGATTACCTTACAGACGGAATTGTGATCGATCAATACATGGAAAACGGTAAAGAGCAAAAATTTACAAGTGCGGGTGGTCGGACCTATAAGCAAATTGCCTTAGGGAAAGCCCTGGCACCTAACGACAGTCTCCAACTCAGTTTCACATGGCATTACGATCTGAGCGAGGAAAGCGGCCGGGAAGGTAAGCTTGACAGTACCAGTTTTTTTCTTGCTTACTTTTACCCCAGGGTCGCTGTAATGGATGATGTTTTTGGATGGGATCGAATGGAGTTTACAGATGCCCAGGAATTTTATAACGACTTCAACGATTATAAAGTGTCTGTAACTGTGCCTAAAAATTTCATCGTGTGGGGCACCGGTACGTTGCAGAATACGGGCGCAGTATTGCAGCCAACCTACTCAAACCGGTTGAACAAAAGTTTTACAAGCGATGCCGTTATTAAGATTGCCGATAAAACTGATCTGGCATCGAAAGCCGTTACCGCTCAAAATAATTTTAACACCTGGATTTGGACTGCTGCCAATATCAGCGACATGGCATATTGTATTAGTGACCATTATGTATGGGACGCGGCAAGCGTGGTAGTTGATAAAACCACAGGACGTCGCGCGAGCTGCCAGTCAGCCTATTTAGACGAAGCGAAAAATTTTCATAACCAGGTTGATCATATCCGCCATTCGCTCGACTGGTATAGTAATAACTTTCCCGGTGTTCCATACCCGTTTCCAAAAAGTACCATTATTGAAGGTTTTGCAGATATGGAGTATCCTATGATGGCAAATGACAGCCGGCAGGACGATGACGTCATACAAAGATTTATTGCAGAGCATGAGGTTGGGCATACCTATTTCCCTTTCTATATGGGTATCAATGAACATCGCTACGGATTCATGGATGAAGGCTGGACCACAGCATTTGAATACATGATTGGCACAGCTGATTTAGGCAAGGCTAAGGCAAGCACATTTTTTAAGCAGTTTAGAGTTGCGTCATGGGCCTTAAACCCCTCCGACGAATCACAGATCCCTGTTATCACGCCAGTAAATGTTTTAAGTGGCAGGGGTATGGGCGATAATGAATACGGTAAACCCGCACTTGCCTACCTGGGTTTAAAAGATATGCTGGGCGACGTTCTTTTTAAAAAGTGTTTGCAGGGGTTTATGGAGAACTGGCATGGCAAACACCCAATTCCATGGGACATGTTTAACAGCTTTTCAAATTACTCAGGCCGGAACCTGGACTGGTATTTCTCTAACTGGTTTATGACAAGCTCTTATATGGACCTAAAACTCGGTACAATCACCCCCTCTGGTACTGGTTTTAAGACAACAATAACCAATATCGGCGGGTATGTAATTCCTTTTGATTTATTAGTAGAATATTCCGATGGGTCAGGGGATACGCTGCACCAGACAGCTGCCATTTGGGAAAAGAATCAACAAGCCGCTAATTTAAGTGTCAGCACAAAGAAGAAAGTAAAATCAGTAAAAATTGATACTGGTATATACATGGATGCAAATGACCGGGACAATTCCTGGGGAGTGGTTCCGCCCGCAGTTGCGATGAAAGTTGATCTTTCTAAATATCTCGGGGAATATGCATCGACGCAAATACCTATAAAGATTACAATAGCCCTGAATGGGGATAATCTGGAAGCACGGGCAACGGGACAGGAGGCTATAACACTTACCAACTCCGTAAAGGACACGTATGAATATACTCCGGGGGGAATTGTACTAATATTTGACGCCGCCGCAGGCAAGATGGTTTTGAAACAAGGAGTGGGCGAATATAATTTTACTAAAGAGAAAAAATAGATTTCCCTGTGTACTTAAAAAGCTAGCTTTCTATTATTTAACCAAGATAAACTGATATCGTCGGGGATTTTCATCCTCTCTGCGATTCGTTTGTACCTGTCGGCAAGATTGATAAGGTATTCCTGCGCTTTCGCTGCTCCATCTTTGAGTCCGGTGAGAGATTCAATTTTCCAGAGCTGAACAAGGTGTTCAATAATAGAAGCATAATCCCAGGTCGTATATACCCCGATTTTCTGTGTGATAGCTGAGAAATCCGTAAAAATGTCAGGGTTCTTTGAACCTTCCTGCATCAGTATAGCGGGCATTACAATTTGTTTCCGCATCATTTGTTCGAAAGACTTTAAAGCCCCATCAGGATCGATCTCAAAGATTTTAGACATAAAAGTTTTATATGCCTTTTCATGCCTTGCCTCATCTCCGGCAATTGTCTTACAAATTCTCGATAGGGTGTTGTCGCCGGCTTTATCAGCTAATTTACCCGTATTCACGTGAGATATCTTAGTTGCCCTTTCCTGAAAAGATGTGTATACGATCGCCTGGTAAGGATCGTTACTGGTTTTCGGATTAAAACCATTGTAAATAAGGCGATGGATCGTCTGTTCAACGGCCTTCATGTCGCAGCGTCCGGAGAGGTAGAGATACTTATTTAGGAGATCACCATGGCGGTTCTCTTCGGCAGTCCAGGCCCTCGACCAACGAACCCAGCCGTTAGTACTCGTGAGATCTCTTTCTTCGTTAACCATCAGGTTAAAATACGTCTGATAGCTAGGAAGTGCTTCCTCTGTGATCATATTTCCGATGAGGGAAGTGATAACAGTATCAGGAATACAATCGGTGCGTTCACGTAACTTTTTTACTTCCTCCAGGGCATCCTCTTGCCCCATATCCGGTAGGAAATCTGTCGGTTGCCAGCAGTCATCAGGATCGAGCAGCGAACTATCTACTGTCTCGCCCACGAAATTTTTTAACATCCCGATTACTTCCATATTCTTGCCTAATTCATTGGCTTCAGCTGTATTCATCTCTATGCTATTGAAAAAATTGACGGTAAAGGTAGTTTATTTAAATATTGTGACCTGATTAAATGACCTACAGTATCGAAGAAAACAAATCATGAACCAAAATGTTTAAATGTGCATTCATTTACAAATACGTTTTGATGGACCATAAAGTTTAACATTGAGACATATTTGACGTAATCAGATAACCTAGAAGAAGTACGATTAACGTTTATTTTCAGTGGTTTTTGTTGATATAATTTCGATAAACAACGTTGCAAGCACAGGACTATCTGGTGACTGCTAATCCTATATATGAATCGGCTGTCCCATAATATAGAAACCACCTGGATTTGAAAAAGACAAGCCCTTCTGAAAATACGGTCCCTGCCTTATACTGGCCGGTTATCTCATGGGGAAGAGAAGGTTTTAAAAGATAATGACTGGCCCGCCTGATGAGCTTGCCCGGATTTTTCGTATCGAACAAGGCATATCCAACACTGTAAGTTCCCCGGGCAAGCGCAGGATCAGCGCGATCCGTTGTGGAGTTTTTACCGTTATATAAAAGAAGTATTCCAGCATCAGTAACGATGGCTGGGGGCCCGCATTCAGTAAGATCGCTATCAAACATTCCCGGCCGGGTTTCCATTGTTCGTTTAAGTTCATCGTGTTCATCCTGCAGGGGATACCAATCATACAGGTTTGTACTCCAGGCCAGGTTCACATATGTTTCGCCCCAGTACATCCAATATTTTCCATGCAGTTTTGCAAGCACTGGCCGTCCACCTTTCATACGGGTAATCATCGAAGCAGATTTAGTCGCTTTATCTTTATATTTTCCGTTATATGCCACGGCAAATGCCGGCCCTTTTTTCTGCCAGTGAAAAAGATCTTTCGACAGCGCAATTGATAAACGGGGAACTTCATAGTTCCAGCTCGTATACGCCATAACATATTGCCCATCTTCGGTCTCCACCACTCTTGGGTCTTCGCAGCCGCCCGGGAAATCGTACTTCCCCATTGAGTCGTTTGCGGGGTACAATACCGGTTCTTTAAATTGTTTAAAATGGTAGCCATCGCTACTTACAGCCAGGCCAAGCCTTGAGGTCCTTCCACCAATGGCTGCCGCCGGATTGTCCTCACTGCGGGTAAAAAGATAAACTTTTCCGTCCTTCACTACAGCTCCGGGGTTGAACACGTCTGCCCGTTGCCATTTAACGACGGTATTTTTTAAAGAATCAAAAAAGACAAGACTGGTGTCTGCGTTAAGAACAGGCTTTGTTACCGGCTTGTAAAATGTAAGAAAGTGTTTAAATAAGGGTGTCTGTGCAGAGCTACAGAAACTGCTTATCAGTAATACGACAAAGATTCTTTTCATAATAAAATATGGTGCTTTCCAGTTACTTTTTATTTGATTATTAGGGTGCTTTTTAAAATGTTAACAGGCTAATAAACCTAACTGTCCTGGTCAATTTCTAGATTGTATTTATGTAACAGTCCTGGTAAACCAGACAAGCCAACCCGCGCCTTTTTAAGCTTATTTAAATTAGGATCAATGTTATAGTTATATGCTGTCCGTAAGTCAGCCCTTTCAAGGATCGTATTTTCAAATGATGTCCCTGAGAGGTCACATTTCTCGAAAACTGCATCCGAAAGATCCGCACCCGCAAAGTCGCACTCTTGCAGCAGTGTGTTCGAAAATAAAGTCTTTTTAATCTTAAGACCGAAGAAAGAACTGTGGGTGAGATTACATCCGTAAAAGCTGCATTCAAACCCAAGCAGATTACAATGTTCAAAGTGAAGGCCGAGCATTTTGCAATCCCGGAATTTCGAAATTCTGAAAGTTGTTTTTGTCAATTTGGCCAGGCTGAGATTGCAGGTACTAAATGTACAATCGAAGAACTTCACATCGCTGAGATCAGCATTTGCAAAATTACAACCCCTGAATTCGCAATTTTCAAATTCGTTTTCTCTCAAGCCGTGTTTAATGAAATCACGGTTTTCAAAAATTTCATTCTCACTATAGGCGGTCTCCATAATCTTGAAATTTAGAAAGAAATTCCGAAGTATTAAAATCTTTTAAATTATTTCATGGCTGCAGATGGTTTCTTTGCTGCATTGAAATAAAAAAACCGGAACGTTCGTCCCGGTTTGGTTTTCTATGGTATAAATTAAGGGTTTATTTTTAAAAGTTTCTGTTGATAGAGACCAGTTTCGGTTTTTACTTGCAGGTAATACATGCCAGGCGCCAGCGTTTGCAGGCCATCAACCATTACAGATGTGTTGCCTTGGGATATATGCAGGCTCTTAGTTAAAAGAATTTTTCCGGTCATGTCTGCGAGCCTTAAAGAAACGGCCGAAGGTTTGTCTGCCAAAATAGATGCCTGGAATTTGAACGTGAATGGATTGGGCGCAACTGTTATAACCAGGGGAGATTCATTAAAAGCAAGGTAAACAGTATTGCTTCTTGTAAAGCGACCGTCTTTGTCTACGATTTTGAGCCTGTAATATCTTGGAATTGAGCCGGTGTGCAGATCCTCAAACATATAGTTGCTATTACTACCCGTAGCTTTAGTTTTAACTAAGTCTTCAAATTGGAAGCCATCAGAACTTCGTTCCAGTTCGAAATAATCTGCATTATCTTCAGTGGCCGTCGACCATTGCAACAAATTGCCGGCTGCCTGCTTTTTACCCTTAAAACTCAGGAGCTGAACTGGCAGAATCGAAGGACTTACTACCACGGATGCAGCACCTGAAGCCGCGGAACAAAGCGTAAGCCCCGTTAACGAACTTGAGCGTACAACAACTTTAGTAGTTCCGCTCGAAGTAAATGCACCACTTACAAGGGTGAGGGAACCATTGGCGGTTGCCCATTTACCTTTTCCCAGGGAGGTACCCGTGGCAGAATCTGCAAGAGCATAAAACGCGCCGGTTACTGCATTGGAAACGGTGTAAGTAACGCTGTCATTGGTATTTATGGACGAATTCATCGGAGAGTACATCGGGGCAGTGGGCGAAGGCGTACATGCAATCTTTTGCGTTGCACTAGCACATGAAGTTTCCTGCTTACCTGTCTCCTGGATACCAATTGTTAGAACCCCATTGGAGAATAAGGTATTGGTTGGCGTAGTATTTACTGCTATCGGACCCCAGTTTGTCGTATTAGTGCTGGTAGTACCTATAGGTTCACCGTCGAGATAGAGATTCACAACGGTTGAAGTAAATACGCCCGTGAGTGTACCCGATACCGATGTAGCATTTGCAGCGATAGAGCCTGTTATTGCTCCGCACCGGCCTGGGGCAGTGGGGCCGGCTGCCGCGTACGTTGCGCTATTCATGCTCACTCCGCAAGATCCGTTCTGCGCATTTGCATAATAGGAAGTGCCTGCAACAGCAACATATATGGAGGGCGTAGTTCCTGCATTACCGGTTGACCATGTAGTATTTGCCTGCACAGCGGTAGTAGCTACTAATACATTAGCAGAGGTGTACAACCTGACTGTAGTTCCTGCAGGCTCTTTTGAGGTGCCCGAAATGGCTACGCCACCAGTAAGCTGGTTATTTCCATCTGCTGTTATCAATGGGGTTTCGGTGTAACAGTTAACCGTAAAAATTGCGGTTTGTGCTTCGCATTTGCTCGAGGTTACTACACCCGTGTTAAGCTCAGAAGTAATGTAAAGCTGCTGACCTACCAGTAAGTTGAGCGCAGGGAATGTAAAAATGCCCCCGGCCGTTGCTGTAACGGTTTGTATGATATTGCTGTTAATATACAGGGTAACCGATGCGTTTGGATCGGTAGTTCCGACAATAGAGTCTACAGCCGGCGTGAAGACAGAATTCGACGGGTTAGTAATGGTAGGCACGGTTAAAGCTCCTGCAAGTGCCGATCCTCCATTCCCTGCAGCACAGAAGTAGGCAGGTAATGAATTACATCCCGAGACATTGTTGGTATAATAAACCTTATAAGATCCAGATTGTAATGGAGCCCCCGTTGAACAGCCACCGGAATACGTCCAGTTTAAACTAGGGGAGGTCCCGGTAGGCACCGCAAACAAGCCGCCCAAATTTGTTACGTTATTGTCTGGCAAACTGCGGGTCGTATTATCTACATGGATTGTCCAGCCAGTGCTCAGGTTAGAACCTGAGATACCCTTACTTCCGCTGCTACAACCTAATACCGGGGTCGCCGGGCGATTTGTACTATTACATGAAGACGCTGCTACTGCATTACTTGTAAGACAAATACTTTCGCCGTTTGCTCTTGTTTTTGCTGTAATGATATCGCCATTTATTAGCGTGATTGAAGGCAGGGTCCATGCGCCTGGTGTAACGTTTATAACACTGTCCGTAAGACTACCATTTTTATAAATTAAAATGGTAGCGGATGAGGCAGCACCAACCAGGGGAGATTTAGTCCAGGTACCCGTAACCTGGGTGGTGCCTACATTTATCGGCGAATTTATTACAGGTGGCGCGCTGCACATATTGGTGGGGCAGGACGTTACAGTATTAAAAATAGCACAAGCTGGCTGTGCGTTTATAAAATCGTCGTATTTGTCGCCGCTTACGCCGTATATATCTGAACGGGGGCCACCAATTGCAGCACCGGGCGACATAACTGTTGTGGCGGTAAATCGCACGGTTGAAGACGATGTCAGATTAAATGGAGCAGCCTGCAGATCGGAAAAGGGAATATAAAA
The DNA here is from genome assembly GCA_025355935.1 of Chitinophagales bacterium. Classification (GTDB taxonomy): domain Bacteria; phylum Bacteroidota; class Bacteroidia; order Chitinophagales; family Chitinophagaceae; genus Ferruginibacter. The sequence continues at coordinate 8,265 of JANXYS010000433.1, forward strand.
ATCGATCAGAAAGTCGGGATCACCATTATCATTTGTAGAAGCGATGGACACCTGCGACATATCCTGCCAGTTAGTATATTGTTTTACCAGCGTAGGGGTTGACCTATCATCAACATTATAAATAGCAATCCTGAAATTTGTTTCCAGCACTATTTCTATTTCGAAGCCGGGATTTCCATTAGTACCCGTGG
>JANXYS010000444.1 GCA_025355935.1 Chitinophagales bacterium
GGAAAACGACACTTAGCCGTATTGTTGCAAATGAAATGGGCGTAAATATCAAAGAAACAAGTGGACCTGTGATAGAAAAACCGGGCGATCTTGCCGGGCTACTTACTAATCTTGAGCCCAACGACGTTTTGTTTATCGATGAAATTCACCGATTGAGTAACGTCGTAGAGGAGTATTTGTACGCGGCTATGGAAGATTATCGGCTCGACATAATGATCGACAGTGGTCCGAACGCCCGAACGGTGCAACTTAATCTAAACCCTTTTACCCTGGTAGGGGCTACTACACGAAGCGGGCTACTAACGGCACCTCTTCTAAGCAGGTTTGGAATTAAAAGCAGGCTTGAATATTATGATGCGGAGACTATCAAAAATATTTTGTTGCGTAGCGCCGGAATACTACATACAAAAGTTACCAGCGATGCGGCAATGGAAATTGCAGGACGAAGCCGTGGAACGCCGCGTATTGCCAATGGGCTACTTCGAAGGGTCCGTGATTTTGCTCAGGTAATTGGAAACGGGGTGGTTGATATGGCCATCACCGAACACGCTTTAAAGGCACTGAATGTCGATGATTTTGGGCTGGACGAAATGGATAACCGCATACTCTCAACCATCATTGATAAGTTTAAAGGCGGGCCTGTAGGATTAACAACTATTGCAACTGCAGTAGGAGAAGAGCCTGGTACAATTGAGGAAGTATATGAGCCATTTTTAATTAAAGAAGGTTTTATTATGCGAACGGCCAGGGGACGGGAGGTTACAGAAAAAGCTTATAAGCATTTAAAAAGAGTGCCGCACATCGGCGGCACCCAGAATACATTATTTGGCGGGTAATTATTATTCAGAAACTACCAGGCGGAAACCGTTACCATGTATATTAACGATTTCAAGCTTGCTATCTTCTTTCAGGTATTTCCTGAGTTTCGCAATGTAAACGTCCATACTTCGGCCGTTAAAATAAGTATCGCTGCCCCAGATTTTCTTTAATGCAGCTTCACGGGGCAGAAGGTCGTTTTTGTATTCCGATAACATTTTAAGTAACTCATTTTCTTTTGGAGACAATGTCTGAACTCTTCCGCCTACGGTAAGCTCACGCAAACGTGGATTGAAATGATAACTACCCAGGTCAAACTCAGCATTTACCTCTTCACGGTGAATCTCCTCGTTGCGCTTCAGAATCGCCTTTATCTTATGCAAAAGTACTTCACTGTCGAAAGGCTTCGTGATGTAATCATCAGCACCCAACTTATACCCCTGGATGATATCGTCTTTCATCGTTTTAGCACTAAGGAAAAATAACGGCACATCCGGATTGATATCGCGAATTTCTTCGGCCACCGTAAACCCATCCATATTCGGCATCATTACATCCAACAGGCAGATGTCAAATTTCTCTCTCTGGAACGCAGCAAGGCCAAGGCGTCCATCTCTTTCTAATATAACATCGTAGTCATTTAATTCCAGGTAATTTTTTAGCACCATGCCAAGGTTAGTATCATCCTCGCATAACAGAATTTTTGGTTTAGTTGCGTCCATCTATCAAAATTTTAATTACAAATAAAATTAAATCATTATTGTTACTGCTAATATAATGCCTAATTTTCTATTAACCTTAAATTCGAATATGTTGTCTTTCAGGTACATAAACCATCTCAGGCAATACCATAAAACATAAAGAGCCATCCGAACAAGGATGGCTCTTTATGAATTTTTGTTTCGTTATTTAAAATCATCTTCAGTTACACCTTCATTAATTTTGATGCTGTTGATTTTTAAAGCCAACTCCTGCTCACCCGTACTTCTTGTAATCGAATGTGGGAACATAACGTTACCCTCTTTTCGGTAGTCTGCATATAGGATTGTTACTGGCACATCCTGATCTCCAACTTTAGTAGTTGTTTCTTCCTGTAGTAGTAAACCGGTTTTAGCAGAATACTGTTGAACGGAAACCTTTCCGCTGGGCATAGTTACTTTCAGGCGATAAGTAGCTTCGCTATTAAGGGTCCCCGCACCTACATAATCCATTTTGTAATCTGCGGAAGTGTAATACAATTGTGGAATCACCCCTTTTTCATCATTCATTTCTTTAATCTTCTCCATGGTCATATCCTTCTTTTGCGCACCCTGCATCTGATATCCGGTTGTGCCGTTGAAAGATTCTTTAAAGACTGTCATTGTACCCATCTTCAACTCCACGGCTTGTTTGTTCGGGTTCATATGTTTTTCTGTTCCTTCAAAGCTTCTTCCCATCATTTCGAGCGCAATTGCCATATTTACGCTCTTCACCTTTTTTAGTTCTTCTTTCCCGCCGAGTGCCTTGAGATAATCTTCTACGATTGAAAACGCCGAAACTTTGTCAGTAGTTTTCGCTGATTCGTTAACGTTAACTTCCCTGGGGGCGTCAACAACTGGTTCGGCATACTTGTCGAATTTTCTGATAGGGTATCCGAGTCTTAAAAGTGCAGGAAGAATTTTAGAACCGTTACCCACGATAATAACGCGACTATTATTTTCATTAAAATAATTCTTTGAAACCCTCTTTACATCTTCAATCGTAAGCGCATTAATTTTCTGCAAATAAGTACGATAAAAGTCTTTTGGGAGGCTGTTTATAAGAATGTTGCTGGCGTACTGTGCACTACGGGATGGATCTTCCATACCCAGCGCAAAAGAACCATTATAGATTGCCTTGGCATTATCCAGCTCTTCCTGTGTTATTTTTCCATCACGCATATTCAGGATCTCATGTATAATTTCCGCTACCGCGCTATCTGCTTTGTCGGTGCGGACCGCCGCACTTGCTTTAAACAAGCTTTGAAAACGACCACTGCCTATCGAAGAATAACTTCCATACGTGAAACCGTGTTTCTCCCTCAGATTCATAAACAGCTTAGCATCGGCGCCCCCGCCTAAGATGCGATTTGCAAGTAACAGCGCATGGTAGTCCGAGCTATTCATCGGGTTATTTACGAGGTTGCCAACGTTCATCTCGGCCTGAACAGCTGTAGGTACGTCTACAAAATCTATTTCGGTTTTGTTGAGATTCTTAGCTTCCGGCATAGACGGTACTGGTAATTTCGTGCCCGTCCATTTGCCGAAATATTTCTCTGCAAGCAGTTTTGCTGTTGCCGGAGTAATATCTCCGACGAAAGTAAGGTAGCTCCTGGAGGGGGTAATGAAACTTTTGTACGCTTGTTGTATATCTGCAAGCGTAATTCCTTTAACGCTTTGCTCGGTTGTAAATTCGCCCATGGCAGAATTCTTCCCAAAACTGAGCGCATTCGATACACGTGCAGAAATAGCAGTTGCGCTTTTTTCTGTATTCTTTAAACCAGTAATCGTTTGTTGCTTCAATTTATCAAGAGATGCCTGCGGAAAAGAAGGGTTTTTCAGGCCTTCCGACATATAACTCAAGGCCTTTTCAAAATAGCGCGTAAGGGCTGATGCAGATCCACCGCCTGAATATAAATTAACATCCGCACCGATGATATCAACGGCTTCATCAAATTGCGCTTTCGACATGGTCTTAGTTCCTTCACCTAACATCGACCCCATCAGGTCCATCACACCGGCCTTTTCCCCTTCTTTTATAGGCCCGGCATCAATAATTAAAGATGCGCTAACCTTGGGCAACTTATGATTTTCCACTACAAGAACAGTCATGCCATTCGAAAAATTATAGATTACGGGATCCTTTATAGTTATGATAGGAGCGGGGCCTGCTTTGGGTTTTTTGCTTCGGTCAACAACAACCTGGCCATTTGAAAACTGTAAAAGAAGGGCACTTAAAGCCAGTAAAAATATTTTCTTCATTGTAATTATTTTAAATCTGAATTGGAATAGTTGAAATTAATTATTTACCGGCCGGAGTTGAGCCTGGTTGGGTGGTTGGCGCCGCGACTGGTGTTTTAGCCGGTAAATAATACAGCACCACCCGCTGATCTTTATTTAAATATTTCTTAGCAACATCCTGGATGTCTTTCCTGCTGATCTTACGCAATTCATCAAGTTCAGTGTTTACGTTATTGGTGTTGTGAAAGAAAGAATAGCCCGCGGCCAGGTTTTCAGCCACCCCAAGCATTTTGGTGTTTTCACCAATAAATGAATTTTCAAACTGGTTTTGCAGCTTAGTAAATTCTTTTTCAGTTATGAGATTGGTTTGCAGCTTTACAATTTCATCATCCATATCCCTTAACAGGGTATCCAGCGAAGTTCCGTTGTTCGGTAGAGCATATGTAATGTATGCGCCATAATCTTCCAGTGCGTAATTAAATGACCCCACCTGTAAGGAATTCTTTTTATCGTCCACCATTTTGGTAAACATCCGGCTGCTGTTACCCTGGCTCAAAACAGCGGATGCCATTTCCAGCATTTTTGATTCTTTGGCAGTCATCCCTGGGATTCTATAAGCGGCCATAATTGCCGGAATCTGGATATTGTTATCATACGCCGTGTCAATTATTTCCTTTGTAATCGGCAATTCAATAAATTTTGTTTTAACTATTGCTGTACCTCCGGGAATTGGAGCAAAATAGTTTTCAACCATCTGTTTGGTTTTTGGGATATCAATATCCCCGGCAATAACAAGGACTGAATTTTTCGGCGTATAAAACTTCTTATTAAATGCAAGAAATTCTTGTAAAGTTGCAGCATCCAGGTGTTCCATACTGCCTATTGGAACCCAATGGTATGGGTGTTTTACAAAAAGCCTTTTCATGATTTCGCTGACGAAGTTTCCGTAAGGTTGATTGTCAATCCTCAGTCTTTTTTCTTCTTTTACAACCTCATTCTGCGTTTTTACACCTACTTCGTTAATTACAGGATGCATCATTCGCTCGCTCTCCAGCCAGATGCCGGTTGCGAGTTGGTTAGAAGGAAATACCTCATAATAAAACGTTCTGTCCTGGGAGGTGTTTGCGTTATTCTGGCCTCCATTGCTGCTAACCAGTTTCATAAATTCACCTCTTTTAATGTTGTCCGAACCTTCAAAAAGAAGATGTTCGAAAAAGTGGGCAAACCCGGTCCGGCTGGGCTGCTCATCTTTACTTCCTACATGGTACATTACAGATACCGCAACTACAGGCGCACTTTTGTCCTGGTGTAATACTACGTGCAGGCCATTTTTTAAATCATATTCCGTAAAGGCTACTTTCTGGGCATGGGCGCAAAAAGCTGATGTGATCATAGAAATGCAGAATAAACTTTTTTTCATATTTCGATTAGTTAAGGCAACAAATGTAATGTATGGCAGAGAATATTCGATGAGCACACACATTATAATGATGGTCGGTGAATGTCATATATAAACACTATAAAAGGCTTTGCCGGAGGCGTGATTTATTATTTTAAAGAGGTACCCTGCTTCCAGGTCCATATTTCGACTCGGGTCAAGACAATTTTTTCCATCTTTCCTGAGAACGCTTAACTTTAAGCAGCAATGTCATTTTATATTTAACCTTAATTACTTTCTCTTTTATGCCAGATACTCAAAATTTTATAGATACGATTAAAACGGGTTATTCTTTTAAAGGCGATTCTGTTCAAATAGGTGCAGCAATGCTGAACGGAGAAGTCATCCCGGAGGCCGCGGTTTTCCTTCCTTTAAAAACTCTAAATCGTCATGGACTGATTGCGGGAGCGACGGGTACAGGCAAAACGAAAACACTTCAGATGATAACTGAGTTTTTGAGTGATGCAAGTGTGCCGGTTTTGCTGCTGGATATAAAGGGAGATTTAAGTGGGATAGCTGCTATGGGGGCGGCTAACGATAAGGTGGCTGAACGTTATCAAAAACTTAATCTTACGTATACGCCAGCGGAGTTTCCTGCTGAGCTGTTATCGCTTTCAGGTGAAAATGGTGTCCGGCTCAGGGCGACTGTTAGTGAGTTTGGACCCATATTATTAAGCAAGATCCTGGGATTAAATGATACCCAGGGAGGAGTAGTTGCACTCATTTTCAAATACTGCGATGATAATAAGATGCCGCTGGTTGATCTTAAAGATTTTATTAAAGTGTTGCAATATATCGGCGACGAAGGAAAAGCAGAAATTGAAAAGCTTTATGGAAAAATCTCAACTACAACAACAGGAACTATCCTGCGAAAAGTTATCGAACTGCAACAGCAGAGCGCGGACATTTTCTTTGGCGAAAAAAGCTTTGAGGTGGATGATCTTATGCGCATTAGTGGTGATGGGCGCGGTATGATCAGCATTTTAAGAGTAACCGATATACAGGATAAGCCCAAACTGTTTTCAACCTTTATGTTACAAATGCTGGCAGAGCTGTATGCTATTTCACCGGAGGAAGGGGATATGGATAAACCTAAATTGGTGATGTTCATTGATGAGGCGCATCTTATTTTCCAGGAAGCAAGTTCTGAACTTGTTCAACAAATCGAAACCATTATCAAACTCATAAGATCAAAAGGAATTGGTATATTTTTCTGTACGCAAAACCCTATGGATATTCCGGCCAGCGTTTTGGGCCAGCTTGGGCTGAAAGTTCAGCATGCGCTGCGAGCCTTTACAGCCGCCGATCGGAAGGTCATTAAACAGACGGCGGATAATTATCCAGAAACTACCTTTTATCAAACGGATGATCTCATTACACAGCTTGGAATAGGGGAGGCTTTGGTTACTTTACTTAACGAGAAAGGAATACCTACTCCGCTGGCCCATACAATGCTCTGCTCGCCGCGAAGCAGGATGGATATACTGTCCGATGCCGAAGTGAGTGCTATAAATGCTAAAAGCAAGTTAGTTGCTAAATATGAAACAAGTATAGATAGCCAAAGCGCTTATGAGATCTTAACTGCAAAGTTGGAGGAAGCCTCGCAGGGTAACCCCGTCACTGACACCAAAAAAGCAATAAAAGAAGAACCGTCAACATTAGAAAAGGTAGTGAATAATAGTATCGTGAGAAGTATGGTCCGTACCGCCGGGAACGGCCTCGTCCGAACTTTGTTAGGTTCCCTTGGTCTCGGTGGAAGGACCAGAAAATCAACCTCCTCCTGGTTTTAGTAAAATATCTTTAATGAAAAATAATCAGATAGTTACTAACAGCGTCGGATGTATATTATTGATTATAAATGTTTAATATTTGTGGAATTTAAATATCTGTTTTTTTATTAAGCTCTTTGTAGAAAATGTTCTACAAAAACATTGCGATTTACTTGTTTAATAAAATATAGCACATTATCTTCGTTTCGGTTTTTCATAGGATATTGGATTTTAAAGCGGGACTAGATTTCTATCTTGGTCCCTTTTTTTTTACTTTCCTGTTAATTAATCTCTTACCTCAACTTTACTATCTGTCCGCATGTAGTTTCAATAATCGACTCACCTATGAGATATTCAATTACTTTTAAGATATAAGCTGGTTTCGCTGGTCGTAACTTTACAACAAGATCGTCAAAATGGAGGGGGCCACTTTTTAATATCGTGATGAGCTTCTGACTAACTTCACCAATGCCTGGTTCTGTTTCCTGCTGCCTTATCTGGCTAATGCAGTTATCGCAAATACCGCAGGTTTTCCTATTGGTGTCGCCGAAATATTGCGAAATGAGATCGTTACGGCATAATTCTGATTCATTAACATAATTAGTTACAGCTTCTATTCTCTTCTCAAATTCGTATTTCCTGGTTTTCACATTCTTTTCATCAAACCTGAAGTCATCTTTGTACATCCTGTTCCTGTTAAGATACACCTGTGGCTCATCGCTGGCCGGGAGATATTTTAAAACCTTGTAATTGTGGAGCTTAATCAGCTCCGAGGTAACCTCGGAAACCGGCTTTTTTAAAAATTTTGCCAGTGTCGTTTCGTGAATGGATGAAGGGAAATCGAATATTCCTTCATAAGACCTAAGCAATCCCTTAATAACCGCCTCGCTTGAAGGGTGGTGCTGTTGAAATTCCTCCAGATCATTCTTTGAAGCAGTAAACTCAAGTGTGGACGGTCTAAAAAATGCGTCGTTAAATGTGAGTATATCTTCCTGTGCCAGGGCCTGCATAGCATAGGTTGCGTCAAGTGCGGAAATTTTGAAATTTAGGCAAAAAGTGGCAAGGTCGAAATTGTACGAATTTCCTTCACCGACACCAGCAGCCACTTGAAGATAATTCATTATAGCAGTGTAGATTCTGCGGATTTCCTGTAAAGAAGGGAATTTTGAGGCTATTTTGCGTTGTAGATCTTCCAGTTCTCTCGATTCATAAAGGAGCACCGCGTAAGATCTTTTTCCATCCCTACCCGCGCGACCGGCCTCCTGGTAGTAGTTTTCGAGACAGTCAGGGACATCATAATGAACTACAACCCGAACATCAGGTTTATCTATCCCCATCCCAAATGCGTTGGTGCAGACAATTGTCCTCGTTTTGTTCTTTATCCAGTTCCCCTGACGCTCGCTGCGTTCATCATTAGGTAAACCGGCATGATAAGAATCTGCATTAATTCCATGCATTTTCAAAATTTCTGCAACCTGCTGGGTTCGTTTTCTGCTTTTGCAATAAATGATCGCTGAACCTTGCACATTTTTAAGGATTTCAATAAGCTTTGTTTGTTTTGAAATCGGTTTAAACACACTGTAGGATAGATTTGGCCTGGCGAAAGATTGCCGGAATACAACTTTGCCAGACCCAAACTGCAATTTTTCGCAAATATCTTCCTGCACTGCCGGGGTTGCAGATGCCGTTAACGCAATAAGCGGTACGTTGGGAAGGTATGCCCGTAACGCAGCTATGCGAAGGTAAGCTGGCCGGAAGTCGTAACCCCATTGCGATACGCAATGCGCCTCATCCACTGCTATAAGGCTTGGTTTTATAGCTGGAAGGAACTCCAGAAAAAGTTGGGATTCGAGCCGTTCGGGTGACACATACAAAAACTTATAAGAACCAAAAGCAGCATTCTGAAGCGTTTTCTTTACGTCGAAATAATTCATGCCTGAATACACGGCTAGAGCAGGCATTCCCTTCCTGTTCAGATTCTCAACCTGGTCCTTCATCAATGCTATCAACGGGCTAATCACCAAACAAATGCCTTCTATCAACATCGCAGGTATCTGAAAACAAATTGATTTACCTCCACCGGTTGGAAGTAAGGCAAGCACGTCCTTTTTTTCCAGCACGGCATTTACGATATCTTCCTGTAATGGCCTGAATGTATCAAATCCCCAATACGTTTTTAATATGGAGTGCGGGTCCGGCAATAATACTAGTTTAAGTTTTGAAAGTTAAAAGATAAAAATGGGAAGGAGCAACAGAATTGAAGCATCATTGTACTACAATATTTTTTTTACAAAAAGTCGGACGGAATTTGCGGCTAATACGACATCACTAAATGCCATCGCAAGGGCTGCTACTGTTGGGCTTAAAAATCCGCCCGCTGCAATGGGAATAGCTATAATGTTATAAAGAAAAGCCCAAAATAAATTTTGTTTGATCGTAAGGTAGGTGTGCTTTCCAAGTGAAAGAGCGTTTGGCAGATTTTTAAGGCCGTGATTTATCAGCACCACGTCGGCGCTTTGCAAAGCCAGCTGCGAAGCATCACTCAGGGAAATACCAACGGTAGCTTTCGCTAGTGCGGGGGCATCGTTAATACCGTCCCCGATCATTGCGGTAGGCAATGCAGCGTTCAATTCGGTAATTTTCGCTAGCTTTTGCGATGGAGTTTGTTCTGAGTAGTATTCATCAATTCCAAGTTCTCTGGCAATCTGGAGGCATTTGTCTTCACGGTCTCCACTTAATAAAACTGTCTTTATATTTTGCGAATGGAGCCAGTCGATCACATTTTTAGCCTCTGGCCTCACTTTATCACTTACATCCAGCCAACCAATAACTTCTTTATTTTTTGCAATATATACCTGGTGATGTCTTTCGACAATTAAATTCTCGATCATATTTACCGAGCCTGCTTCGTAAACGTTTCCGTCGCTATCTTCCCCCCTCATGCCCAAACCCTTAATTTCATCTATTTTTTTCCATCGGATTAGTTCATTCATTTTCCACTGCCCGGCTATTGACCGCGCAATTGGATGTCCCGAATACTTCTCAAGCGAAAACACGATCTTTTTAAATTCTGTCTCAGCAATACTTGTATGAAAATTTGTAAGCAGGAATTCACCTGTAGTAAGGGTACCGGTTTTGTCGAACACAACCTGCCTGATTGATTTAAAATTTTCTAACCCCGACGCATTGCGGAATAGTACCCCATTTCTCGCGGCCCGTCCAAGACCTACTGCAATCGCTGCCGGTGTAGCAAGTCCCAGTGCACACGGACAAGAAATTACCAGAACTGCAATACTTCGCATCAACGAACTACTTAGGCTGTGGTCGGCTACGTAATAGTTAATGATAAAACTAAGAAGGGAAATTCCGACAACAATGGGAACAAATACGGCGCTGATGGCGTCGGCCATCTTCTGCACGGGGGGCTTCTCGGACTGAGCATTCTGAACCATTTTTATAATACCCGAAAGAACGGTTGCATCGCCGGCCGCAGTAACCTGTGCTTTTACTATACCGCTGTCCAAAACACTTCCTCCCACAAGAAAATCTTTTTTTTGTTTTGCTACAGGAAAACTTTCCCCGGTCATTATTGCTTCGTTCACGAGGCAATCACCCCATAATATGCGGCAATCAGCGGGCACCTGTTCGCCATTTTTTATCAAAACCAGGTCACCGGATTTTAACGAACTGTTTTCTACTGCAAATAATTGCTCATGATGATCCCCGTCAAAAGCGATCATGGTGGCCATAACCTTTTGACTTTTAACCAGTGTTTGAAGTGACTTTTGGGTGGATTTAATGGCCGATTCTTCTAGTGTATTACCCATAAATATCAGCGTAATAATAGACGCACTCGTTTCGAAAAACAGATATCCTTCTCCTAGCTGCATTACAGCGCCAGTAAGGCTGTAAATAAACGAGGCCAGGGCACCCAGGGTTATCAGCACATCCATGTTAGGCATCCCGTTTCGTAAGCTGTTAATTGCACTACTCCCGAAAAAATACATACCCGTACAAAAAACCGGGAGACAGATTAACAATTGAATCCATGGATTCATAAGCCAGTGCAATGGTAACCAACGATGCAACATGTGCATCATTAAAAGAAACGTAAAAGGGAGTGTGAAAAGAAATCGCTTTTTATTTGTAGATAATAAATTGCCGAAAGATCGCTGCCCGTGTGGAGACTTATCATCCATTCCCGAAATTTGATAACCCAGGCTTCGGATCCCTTTCAACATCTTTTCTTCATCAATATTGTGGTCGCTATTGAAACTAACGGCACCGCTTAAAGGATTTACCTTTATATCGTTCATCCCTTCTTTTTGCAGGAATTTGTTTACGCTGAGAGCGCAGTTGCTGCAAGTCATTCCCTCTACTGTCCAGTCTACTTTTATCATTCTGCAAAATTATCTTAGCAAACCGGGATGTTTTTACTAAATATGAAATTTATCTTTGCGGCATGGATGTAGATTATTTACTGGCAGAACTTCCCGAAACCGTCAGTAGCTTTCGTGGTATTATTGAAGATCGGAAAGTAATAGCCTTTCACGGAGAAATGGGCGCGGGAAAAACGACTTTTATTTCTGCTCTTTGTGACTTTATGAGAGTAACGGAACCCGCAACAAGCCCAACTTTTTCAATTATCAATGAATATAGAACAATGAGTGGAAGTACAATATATCATATGGATTTATACCGGTTAAATAGTGCGGCGGAAGCTGTTGCGGCGGGGGTGGAGGATTGTCTTTATTCTGGGGCTCTTTGCCTGATTGAATGGCCGGAAAAAGCCCCGGGAATTTTTCCGGATGATACAGTGCATTGCTATTTAAAATCAGTCGGCAATTCTAAAAGAAAGCTGCAAATAAAATTGTAATTTGTAAGTCACTTAAACTTTTATGGCAACTACAAAACCTTTCATCTCTCCCTCCTTTACCTATGAAACCCTGGAGGAAACCCTCGACGTAAAACACAAATCCGAAGCTCTTTGTATCGGGATTCCACGGGAAGATACCTTCAACGAAAATAGAATTGCCCTCACACCTGAAGCAGTAGGTGTAATTATTGCAAACGGGCATGAAGTTAATGTAGAAACAAAGGCTGGAGAAGGTGCCAACTATAGTGATAAGGATTATAGCGAAGCAGGGGCTAGAATTCTAGTTGATAAAAAGCAGGTTTTCGATTGCGATGTGATTGTAAAAAGTGCTCCGGTAAGTGAGAGTGACTGCGAGTTACTGAAACCGAATCAATATATAATTTCGCCCATTCATATTGCCATTATGAAAAAGGAAATCATCGAAAAGATGATGGCAAAAAAAATCACAGCTTTAAGCTTTGAAAATTTAAAAGATGATAGTGGCCATAATCCCATCGTGCGGAGTATGAGCGAAATAGCCGGAAGCGCAGTAATGCTTATTGCAGGCCAGCACCTCAGCAACGCAAATAACGGAAAGGGTGTTCTGGTAGGAGGTATCAGCGGCATTCCGCCAACCAAAGTAATCATTATCGGGGCTGGTATCGTAGGGGAATATGCCGCCCGTACTGCTTTGGCAATGGGTGCAAGCGTAAAGGTTTTCGATAACAGTATTTACCGCCTGAAACGTATGCAGAATAATATTGGTGTGAGAATGTGGACGTCGGTGATAGAGCCAAAAATCCTTGCGAAGCAATTACGAACCTGCGATGTCGCCGTAGGTGCTCTTGGAGGAACAGGTGGCCGCACCCCGATAGTTGTTAGTGAAGAAATGGTAGCGGGTATGCGCCCCGGAACAGTTATCGTGGATGTCAGCATCGATCATGGAGGTTGCTTTGAAACGAGTATGGTTACCACCCATAAAAATCCGGTTTTTAAGAAATTTGATGTAATTCACTACTGCGTACCAAATATACCGAGTGGTTTCGCCCGTACTGCCTCCCAGGCCATCAGTAATGTTTTAATGCCACTGCTGCTTGAAACCGCGGAAGATGGAGGGATTGATAACGTTATCTGGCATAAAATAAATATTCGGAGCGGCATCTATCTTTTTAAAGGCTCGCTAACTAACTTCCATTTGAGTGAAAGATTTGATTTAAAATATACAGACCTGAATTTATTGATTGCGAGCCGGAGGTAGAATTTAATTAAGTAAGATTTAGTAATACATCTGTTAGATATGAAGTCTATTGCCGCTACACCAGACAATTATTACGACGGATTACCGGAAGGTCGAAAGGCTGCGATGAAGGAACTTCGCCGTGTGATAAATAAAAATATACCGAAAGGTTTTCATGAACAAATGATATATGGGATGCCCGGCTGGGTGGTTCCTCACAGCATATTCCCCGCAGGTTATCATTGTGATCCAAAACTGCCGTTGGCATTTTTAAATATATCATCACAAAAGAACTTTATTGCTATTTACCACATGGGAATTTATTCAAGCACTGAGTTGCTCACATGGTTTGTAACTGAATTTCCAAATTATTCCACGGCGAAGCTTGACATGGGTAAAAGTTGCATCCGCTTTAAAAAACCTGAGGAGATTCCGTTTAAACTTATAGGAGAATTAATGAAAAAGATGACCGTTAAGGAATGGGTAGATATTTATGAAACCGTCCTGAATCGGCGTTAGCCTTTTTACAAAAATTCCAACCTGGCACATAAAATTGTGCTCTTAAGACTATTATTTATATTCACTAATTGTAATCACGTCTTTGCAAAAATTATATTCCTGCGGATCATTACTGCTTACTATCACTAGTTTCTCCCCAGCATACGTCTGAATAAGATGATGATATAGTTCAATGCCGTCCATGTCTAGATTAGTGGTAGGCTCATCAAGGAGCAACACAGGACTCATGCAAAAAAAAGCTTGCGCCATTTTCAGTCGCTGTTTCATCCCACTGCTGTAATAACGTATTTGTTTGTTGGCGGCGCCGGCAAGTCCGACTTCCGTAAGAACTTCTTTAATCGGCTTTTTTGAAGGCTTAAAAACCTGGTGAAATTTGAGGAATTCCTCGGCAGTCATTTCTTCAATAAGTTCCAGGTATGGAGCTGCAACAGACAAATAAGAAAATGGAGCTTCGATTATTTTTGCCGCATTTTTGTATTCAATGAAACCCTCGCTGTGCATTACTGAACCCGCAAGTACCTGCAAGAGTGTTGATTTTCCCGAGCCGTTAGAGCCGGTAATCGCATAATGCCCTCCAGGCAAAAATTCATAATTGAAGTGACGAAAGATCCATTCGCGGTTGTAACGCTTTCCAAGATCCCTGGCTGAAATGACCATGCTGTTAGTTTAAGATACCCGGCACCCCTGGGACCGGTCACGCCAAATTATTCATCGTCGTTGTTGCCTTTGCTGAAACGTTTGATAATGCCTCTCCCGCTTTCCTGGATAAAAGTTACTATCTCATCGCGCTCATCAGTTGCCGGAAGCTCTTCCTCAATAAAATTAAGTGCCTGCGAAGTGTTTAGATTTTTGTTGTAGATAATCCGGTAAATATCGAGTATCTGGTTGATGCGGGTAACAGAAAATCCTTTTCGTTTTAATCCAACAGAATTTACACCGGCATAACTGAGGGGTGTACGGCCTGCCTTAATATACGGGGGCACGTCCTTGCTTACAAGCGACCCCCCACTCACAAAGGCGTGCTGGCCTATCTGAACAAATTGGTGAATAGCACACATCCCTGCGAGAATGGCGTTGTCTCCCATTTTTACATGTCCGGCCATCTGTGTATTATTGCTCATAATGCAATTGTTACCCACTACACAATCGTGAGCGATATGGCTATATGCCATAATCAGACAATTGTTTCCTACTTTGGTGGTCCACTTGTCTTTACTCCCCCTGTTGATAGTAACAAACTCCCTGATAGTACAGTTGTCGCCAATCTCAACCATTGTATTTTCCCCTTCATATTTCAGGTCCTGGGGAATTGCTGCAATTACAGCTCCCGGAAAAATACGACAGTTCTTACCGATACGGGCACCTTCCATGATGGTAACATTGCTCCCTATCCAGGTCCCTTCGCCAATTTCAACGTTGGGATGGATCACACTGAATGGATCAACTTTTACATTAGTTGCCAGCTTGGCATTAGGATGAATATATGTGTGAGGATGGATCATTTTTTGTTAGTGTGCCTCGTTTGCAAACAAGCAAATGAACAGCATTTAGTTCAATGAAAAATTAGATTTAGATGCAAACAGGCAGATGTTTAAGTTTACTTCGTTACTCAATATCGATAAATATTATTATGTTCATGCTTTAGTAATTCTGTAGCAATTTTAGTTCAAAACGCTTCCAATATTATTCGTTTCTTTTAACCAACTGAGCGGTAAATTCGCCCTCGGTACATAATTTGTTCCCCACATATACACTTCCTCTCATTACGCATATCCCCCGGCGTATTGGTTCAATCAGCTCCATTTTCAAAATCATAGAATCACCTGGTACAACCTTCTGCTTGAATTTACAATTATCAATTTTTATAAAAT
>JANXYS010000447.1 GCA_025355935.1 Chitinophagales bacterium
ACAGATACAGATATTGCTGGGAGGGATAGAGGCATTAACACAATTCCTGGCTGAGTATCGAAAGACCCTGGAGCTGGAGATGTCAGGTGCCGGATGCCAGGGAGATGAGTAAACTTCGAAAATCAATGTTCTAAATCCCAATTAATTCTTCAATCTTTATAAGGTAACAGCAATAAGCATGTAAATCGGCGTCGCCCTTTTTATTGCTATTTTTGCAGAATGTACAGTTTGAAGAAATCACTTGGTCAGCATTTTTTAAAAGATGAAAATATTATCAGAAGGATTATTGATGTTTTAAATGAGAATCCATATAATTCCTTGCTTGAGGTCGGGCCTGGTGGAGGCGCTTTAACCCGGGAGCTTATTAAGAACAAGTCGGCAGATTTCAAAGCCGTAGAATTGGACGAAGAGAAGGTTGCCTTTTTAAAAAAAAGCTACCCTGTACTTGAAGAGAAGCTGATCAGCAAAAGTTTCCTTGATATCGACAAACCCTTCGATCGGCCTTTTACCATCATTGGAAATTTTCCATATAATATATCTACTCAAATCCTTTTTAAAATACTTGATTGGAAAGACGATGTTCCCGTTGTCATCGGGATGTTTCAGAAAGAAGTGGCTCAGAGAGCGGCTGCAAGTCCTGGCGGGAAAATCTACGGGGTATTGAGCGTGCTATTACAACCTTATTATGACATAGAATACTTATTTGATGTCCCACCCGAAAGTTTTAACCCGCCCCCCAAGGTAAATAGTGGGGTAATCCGTCTTACAAGGAGAACAACAACATTGACAGTTAGTTCGGAACGGGCATACTGGCTACTGGTGAAAACTGCGTTTAACCAACGGCGTAAAACTATGAGAAATGCTACTAAAAGCTTATTTTCCCAGGATATACTGAAAGACGAACTTTTTACCCGCAGGGCTGAAACCATCAGCATTGATGAATTTGCTGCGCTCACCTTTAGAATGACGGGTTTTGGAAACCAGTAAAGCAAATGAAAATATTTACGATAGTATTAATTTTATGGGGTATGCTGCAAGGATGTTATTTGCCTCGCTACGCGTACAGCCCTGCTCCGAATAATGTACCTGTAATCACTGAGAAGAAAGCGTCGAAACTGGGGGCATACTATTCCCAAAATCTTTCTAACCATAGCCGTGGATTTGATGCCCAGGGCGCCGTTGCGCTTACCGACCGGTGGGCTATACAAGGGAGTTACTTTTTTAGAAAAGAGACGAATGCCGGGAATGATATCCGTGATTCTTCAATTATTAAATACAAACGTTCAGCTTTTGAAGCTGCCATTGGGTACTACGTTCCGTTGAACCAGGAAAAGAAGGCATGGTTCCAAATCTTTGTCGGTGGCGGGCAAGGAAAAACAAGGCTTGATGATATAATTACACTGAATAACCCTGTTGTTAGTCGATATTTTGTGGCTAACCTAAACAAATTATATATTCAGCCGGCCTTTCTTTTTACATTTAACGAACGTGTATCATTGGCTATATCTTCGCGGGTTAGCAGTATTGTTTTCAGGAATCAGCAAACGAACTATTCTAACGATGAGTTAGTTCACTATAAACTCGATCAGCTCAATAAATCTATTCTTTTTTGGGAACCTGCGCTGGTTAATTCTATTGAATTTGAAAAGTTGCAAGGCGTCAGATTCGAATATCAACTGGGATTAAGTACAAGGCTTAACAATGTGCCTATCTCTTCCCGCTCGTTTAATTTTTCTGCAGGTATATTTCTGGATTTATCCAGGCTACTCAAATAAAATTCAGGAAAGTTTTCCATCTATTAGTTAGTAATTTTGTAGCCATACCGATTGCTAAAATTTGATTGTGTACCGCCGTTTTTTGAT
The DNA here is from genome assembly GCA_025355935.1 of Chitinophagales bacterium. Taxonomy (GTDB): domain Bacteria; phylum Bacteroidota; class Bacteroidia; order Chitinophagales; family Chitinophagaceae; genus Ferruginibacter. The sequence continues at coordinate 1,863 of JANXYS010000447.1, forward strand.
ACATAATGATGCGGCGGGCATTGCAGCCTGGTTTGCTGACAGCTGGGTAAAAAAAAGACATATGAGTTTTTCTATTCAAAATAAGATAAGAATTGTAACGGCTGCAGCATTGTTCGACGGCCATGATGCTGCTATAAATATAATGAGGCGTATCCTGCAAAGCAAGGGGGCCGAGATTATTCACCTTGGCCATAATCGTAGTGTAGCTGAAATCGTTGAGTGTGCTATCGAAGAAGATGTTCAGGGTATAGCTATCACGAGTTACCAAGGGGGGCATGTTGAGTTTTTTAAATACATGAAAGACCTGCTTGATGAAAACGGATGTGGTCATATTAAAATTTTCGGTGGAGGTGGAGGAACTATTCACCCCGCGGAAATAGAGGAATTGCATGCCTATGGCATCTCGCGCATTTACAGTCCGGACGACGGCCGTAAAATGGGTCTCGAAGGCATGATCGAGGATTTAATGACAAGCTGCGATTTTCAATTAAATGGTACAGGAGATTATCCTTTACCGATGACGATGGGCGAAGCCTATGATGTTCGGAAAATTGCAAGATCTATTACCAACGTCGAAAATGGGGTAGTGCTACGACAGGAAAATCAAGTAAGTGAAATTGCTGGAGCAAAGTACCCGGTTCTGGGGATTACCGGTACCGGTGGCGCGGGAAAGTCGTCTGTTACAGATGAAATTGTGAGGAGATTTCTAAATAATTATCCTGATAAAACAATCGCTGTCATCTCGGTAGATCCAAGCAAAAAGAAAACCGGCGGGGCGTTGCTGGGCGACAGGATTCGGATGAATTCAATTTCTTCACCGCGCGCGTACATGCGAAGCCTTGCAACACGCGACAGTGATGTTGCTTTGAGTGAGTACGTGCAGGATGCGATAGACACCTGCAAAAATGCGGGGTACGATTTTATAATTCTTGAGAGCGCCGGTGTTGGTCAGAGCGATGCATCTATACTTGATTATTGTAGCATCAGTATGTATGTGATGACACCGGAATATGGTGCCCCTTCGCAGCTCGAAAAAATAAACATGCTCGACTATGCAGATGTTATCTGTTTAAATAAATTTGATAAGGCCGGCGCTCTTGACGCCTTGCACGACGTTCGCAAGCAGTACAAACGTAATCATGGGTTATGGGATGCCGCAGATGTTGACTTGCCAGTTGTAGGAACAATAGCTGCGCAATTCAATGATGCCGGCGTAAATGAATTGTTTGAGCGATTGATGGAACAGGTCGCAAAAAAGACAGGTGTAAAATTTCATGCAGACCTGGCGCATCATCCTCATGTTTCGGAAACTGCCAGCCAGTCAACGATTATTCCCCCTAAGCGTGTTCGTTATCTGTCGGAAATTGCGGAAACCATTGATGAGTATGATCAATGGGTGAATCAACAAGCTACTTTAGCAACGCAATTATACCAGCTCGATGGAGCCACTAACATGCTGGCCGGCAACACGCCATTAAACGAAACTTTACTCGCTACAAAAAATTCGATAGAAGAGAAACTGGATGCAGGCAATCGCAAGCTAATGTCAAACTGGCCGTTAGTACAGCTTCGTTACAGCAAAGAATTTTATGAATTTTCGGTACGCGACAAAGTCATTCGTCAGCCCCTTAGTTTTAAAAGTTTATCAGGCACTGTTTTGCAAAAAGTGTTATTGCCACGCTATAGTGACTGGGGCGATATTTTAAAATGGCAGCTGCAGGAGAACGTTCCCGGTGAGTACCCCTACACTGCCGGCGTATTCCCCCTAAAACGCGAGGGCGAAGATCCGACAAGAATGTTTGCAGGTGAGGGTGGCCCCGAGAGAACAAATCGCAGATTCCATTATGTGAGTGTCGGGCAGCCTGCAAAGCGGCTCAGCACAGCCTTTGATAGCGTTACGCTGTACGGTGAAGATCCTGCTTACAGGCCCGATATTTATGGAAAAGTGGGAAACAGCGGGGTAAGTATTGCAACCGTTGATGATGCAAAAAAATTGTATAGCGGCTTTGATCTCTGTGATGCAAAAACATCTGTGAGCATGACCATCAATGGTCCGGCACCCATGATCCTTGCATTTTTTATGAACGCAGCAATTGATCAGCAATGCGAAAAATATATACTTGAACATAATTTAAGAGACGATGTAAACCGTATCATTGAATCAAAATTTAACCTTGATGATCTTCCAAAATACCTTGGCGCCGACGGTAAATTTATCTCCCCTCAAAAAGGAATATTCGATGGATTATTGCCTGAAGGAAACGACGGTTTAGGATTAAGGCTGCTCGGATTGAGCGGACAGGACGTTTTGCCGCCCGAGATTTATGAACAGATAAAAGCGAAGGCGATGTCGACTGTGCGAGGCACAGTGCAGGCAGATATACTAAAAGAAGACCAGGCTCAAAACACCTGTATATTTTCTACAGAGTTTGCGTTGAAATTAATGGGCGATGTACAGGAGTATTTCATCAATCAGAAAATACAAAACTTTTATAGTGTTAGTATCAGTGGTTATCATATTGCGGAGGCCGGTGCAAATCCTATAACACAACTTGCATTTACCCTGGCAAATGGTTTCACATACGTGGAATATTACCTGAGCCGCGGAATGAATATTGATGACTTCGCGCCCAACCTTTCATTCTTCTTTAGCAATGGTATGGATCCGGAATATAGTGTTATTGGCAGGGTAGCAAGACGGGTGTGGGCGAAGGCTATGAAACACAAGTATAAGGGTAACGACCGAAGCCAGAAGTTGAAATATCATATTCAAACCAGTGGTCGTTCACTTCATGCGCAGGAAATAGACTTTAATGATATTCGCACAACATTGCAGGCTTTGTATGCGATTTACGATAACTGTAATTCACTACATACAAATGCATACGATGAGGCCATCACAACTCCAACGGAAGAAAGTGTACGACGGGCGATGGCGATCCAGCTTATCATCAATCGTGAGCTAGGCACCGCTAAAAACGAGAACCCCAACCAGGGTTCGTTCCTGATAGAGGAAATGACTGATCTCGTTGAACACGCAGTGATGGAAGAGTTTAACAGACTTACGGAAAGAGGCGGCGTGCTCGGAGCCATGGAGCGTATGTACCAGCGCAATAAAATCCAGGAGGAAAGTTTGTACTATGAAACATTGAAGCATACCGGTGAATACCCCATCATCGGGGTAAATACTTTCCTCAGTAAAAATGGCTCACCAACTATTCTGCCCACCGAAGTGATTCGCAGTACGACAACAGAAAAAGAATTGCAGATTAAAACGTTAGCTGAATTTCATAAACGACATGCCTCAAAATCTGAAGCTATGTTAAAAAAACTGCAGGAGGTAGCGGTGCAAAACGGAAACCTTTTTGAAGAGTTGATGGAAACTGTAAAATATTGCTCTCTTGGTCAGATCACTAACGCTTTGTACAGTGTGGGCGGGCAATACAGGAGAAATATGTAGACTACTTTCTCAATCTAAACGCGGAAATATCGGTGTATCTTAATTGTGATAATTGCTACGCAAGCGTGTGTCTTGCACAGAGAATATTTTATTTCGTACATTTTCATCCAGAAAAATAGTGAATTATGAGTTATCCTTACCAGCTTACAACCCTTGATGCCTATCATGATGCTTACAGGCGCAGCGTTGCTGATCCTGAAGAATTTTGGGCTGATATTGCTGAAAACTTCCTGTGGAAGAAGAAATGGGATAAGGTGCTGGAATGGAATTTTACGGAGCCTAAAATTGAATGGTTTAAGGGCGGCAAGTTAAATATCACGGAGAATTGTATTGACCGTCATTTGGAGTTGAAAGCAGATGATCCGGCGATTATATGGGAGCCAAATAATCCTGAAGAGCGCACTCGAATAGTTACCTATGCGCGCCTGCATAAACGCGTTTGCCAGTTTGCGCAAGTGCTGAAAAATAACGGGGTTAAGAAAGGTGACAGGGTGTGCATCTACATGGGAATGGTGCCTGAACTGGCGTATGCGGTGCTTGGCTGCGCGAGGATCGGCGCAATTCACAGTGTGATATTTGGAGGCTTTAGCGCGCAAAGCATCGCCGACCGGCTTGAAGATGCACAGGCAACCTTTATCGTAACCTGCGACGGTGCTTACCGCGGAGGGAAAGACATCCCACTGAAATCGATCATTGACGATGCGTTGATTGGAAACAAAACCATACAGCGTGTTATCGTTTATACAAGAACCCGTACACCTGTATCTATGATAAAAGGACGTGACGTATGGTGGGAAGACGAAATGGAATTTGCCGAAACCCAGGTTGAAAGAGAAGGCGTGGTTTCATTTCCTGCAGAAGAAATGGACGCGGAAGATCCCTTGTTTATTTTATATACTTCCGGGAGTACAGGTAAGCCAAAGGGCGTTGTACACACCTGTGCCGGCTACATGATTTGGACAAATTATACGTTTGTAAATGTATTTCAATATACACCAGGCGAGGTACACTTTTGTACAGCCGATATTGGCTGGATCACCGGGCACAGCTATATCGTTTATGGCCCGCTCAGCGCAGGTGGCACCAGCCTGATGTTTGAAGGCATCCCGACCTGGCCGGACGCGGGCAGATTTTGGGATATTGTTCAGAAGCACAAAGTGAATATCTTATATACCGCACCAACAGCAATTCGAAGCCTGATGGGTTTCGGCCTTGAACCGATTGACGGAAAGAATCTTTCAAGCCTGCGGGTATTGGGTACCGTTGGGGAGCCGATAAATGAAGAAGCATGGCATTGGTACAATGAAAATATCGGCCACAAAAACTGTCCCGTTGTTGATACCTGGTGGCAGACAGAAACCGCGGGCACGCTCATTTCAAATCTTGCGGGAGTAACGCCGTCTAAGCCGAGCTGGGCCACATTACCTCTGCCGGGTGTTCAACCTCTACTTGTAGATGAGAATGGAAAGGAAGTAACTGAAAAAGATGAACACGGATATTATAACGGCAACCTCTGCATCAAGGCACCATGGCCCGGAATCCTGCGAACAACCTATGGTGATCATGAACGTTGCAGAACTAATTACTTCGCCACATACCCGGGTCTGTACTTTACAGGAGATGGCTGTTTAAAAGATGAAAATGGAAATTATAGAATAACCGGTAGGGTTGATGATGTTCTTAATGTAAGCGGACACAGGATCGGGACAGCCGAAGTGGAAAATGCCATCAATATGCATTCGGGAGTTGTTGAGAGTGCAGTGGTAGGCTATCCTCATGACATCAAAGGACAGGGCATCTACGCCTATGTTATAGTTAATCACAAGCACGGAGACGATGATCTGACGAAACGTGATATAAACCAAACAGTTTCAAGAATAATTGGAGCCATTGCCAAACCCGATAAAATTCAGTTTGTTTCAGGGTTACCGAAAACCCGGAGTGGAAAAATCATGCGGCGCATTCTCCGGAAGATAGCAGAAGGTGAGTCAGGAAACCTCGGTGATACTTCCACTCTTCTTGATCCGGGGATAGTAGAAGAAATACGTTCCGGGAAATTATAAGGACGATGATTAATGAAAAGCCCCGGCCTCTGCAGGTCGGGGCTTTTCATTAATGATGCCTGTTATTAGTAACCGAATATCTCTTCCAGTGATAATTTTTTTACGGTACCGTATTTTTGCATATCATCCACAGTCACATTTTTTTCAGATGCAACTATGCAATATGTGTATGGTTTGTTAGCTATATTCTTGCTGTGAAAATCTTTCAGTGCTGAATAGTCTATTCTATCTACTGTGCTGTAAATGTCTTTGCGGATGTCATAGTTCAGGCCTTTCTGCTGGGCAGTTAAATAGTTAAAAATGATCCCATCCTGGGTTATTCTTTCGGTTTCGATATCCTTTTTTATTCCTGCCCGGGCAAATTCAATATTAGATTTTACATTCGGTAAATCATTAAGTAACTCATTCATGGCAAGCACGGCTTCGTTAAATTTATCGGCCTGGCTGCCAACATAGGCGAGTGTATAAAATCGGTCGTCTTTTTTATCGGGGCTAATAAAACTTGCAAATGTTGAATAAGCAAGCGCCTTACTTTCCCGTATGGTCTGAAAAACTAATGCACCCATTCCTCCACCAAAATAGTTATTAAACATAGCCACATAAGGCTCTTCTGCTGCTTGATAGGTATTGCCATTCCTTATCCACCTTGTTTCTGCCTGTACCATTTTGTAATCCGCAAACAACACTTGTTTTTCCGTTTGTTCCAACGGCGTAAATATAGTCTTAGCAGGAACCGCTTTAAATGCCGACGGTAACGTATGAAGTTTTCTAAGTGATGTTGTTAAGGTTGATATTGCAAGTGGTCCGTAATATAGAATCTTATGCGGGTAGCTATTCAGCTCATGCAGCGTGTTGACAAGCTCCGCCGAGGTGAGGTTTTCAAGTTCTTCATTTTTCAACGAGTTATTGAACGGGTTTTTTACGCCGTATCGGGCATAAGAGGTAAGCCCGCTGAGAATAGCTGATTTATTTAGTTTCGCATCCGCCCTGCTTTTTGACAACCGTGCCTTAAGTGATTTTAAAGCTCCCTCATCCGCCTGGCAGTTTGCAAGCAAACCCTCGAATAATTTTACAGCGTGTTCAAAATTTTCCTGTAGTCCCTCGATCGTTACGGTTGTATATTCTGTTCCTGCGGCAACATTAAAACTGCAGGCTATTTTGTAAAATTCTTTGGTGATCTCTTCAGCATTCATTTTAGGAGTACCTAAAAACTGGAGATATTGGGCAGCTATTGCAAGCTTTCGATCATTCCAAACTCCCATGTCGAACCGATATCTCAACCTGAAAATACTATTGTCTCTATTCTGTACATACAGCACCTGCGCAGAACCTACAGCTGATTTCTGCAGATCTTTGTTATAGTCCAGCCAATGTGGTTTAGCAGTGGTTACGGGCATGTCGTTTATCTGCTTCACAAAAGTTGATTGCTGATTTGCATTCGTTTCCACGGGCGTAATTACAGGCTTCTCAACCTTCACGATATTTTTATCTTCACCCTTTCTTTTGTATATCACTACATAATTTTCTACCAGGTATTTATTTGCAAAGGCAACAATATCCTGCTTAGTGATCTTCGAAAGATTGTTCACATATGCTACCTGCTTCTGCCAGTCAAGCTCGTTGGTAAAAGCATCCATTAAGTCAGAAGCTCGCGATCCATAGCTCTCTGATGAAAGTATGACGTTTTTCTTTTGGTTATTGATAATAGAGGTGATAAGGTTATCATCAAACTTTCCTTTTTTAAGGTTCTCAATTTCTCCGAGCATTAAATGCTGCACATCTTCCAGCGACTGGTTCTGAGTGGCAGTACCGTTGAGGTATAGTATGCCGTAGTCTATGAGCGTAAATGCTGAGGCGGACGCCCGGAGGAGCTTTTGTTTTTTCACAAGGTTAAGATCCATCAGGCCGGCTTTACCGTTGGTCAAAATCTGGCCCACCAGGTCAGCCAGTAAAACGTCCTTGTCCTTATTGCCGGGTAACCTGTAACCGATGGCAACGCTTTCGGCATCGGGCCCTACAACTTCTCCTATGATTGGTGCCGTTATTGGTTTTTCTGGCTGGAAGCGATATTTATCGATAGGCTTATTTTGCATGTACGAAAAAGCCTTGTCAATTTTTTTAATCATGGTATCAGCATCAAAATCGCCCGACATAATGATCCCCATATTATTGGGCACGTAATACTTGTTGAAATATTTTTGAATTTCAACCAATGACGGATTCTTTAAATGCTCAATTGTTCCAATGGTTGTTTGCAAACCGTAATTGTGGTTTTTAAAAAGTTCGGCAAAAAGCTTTTCAAATACCTTTCGACCATCATTGTCAAGCGAACGATTTTTTTCTTCATACACGGCTTCCAGTTCCGTGTGGAATATTCTTAATTGCGGATTTCGGAAGCGTTCTGCCTGTACAGCGAGGTACTTATCGATCGAGCTTGCCGGTACATCGTCTGTATAAACCGTTTGTTCAAAAGATGTAAAAGCATTTGTGCCCTGCGCACCCATCGACCCCATCATTTTATCATACTCATTAGCGATAGCGAATTTGCTGGCCACACCACTCACACTGTCGATACGATGATAAATTGCCTTTCGTTCTGCAGGATTTGAGTCTTTATTATATTCCTCATAAAGGGCCGTGATTTTGTCAAGCTCTTTCTTTTCCTTCGTCCAATCGAGCGAGCCATATTTATCAGTTCCCTTAAACATCATGTGTTCAAGATAATGAGCTAGACCGGTGTGCGTAGCAGGATCTGTCTTACTACCTGCTTTTACGGCTACATAACATTGTATCCTGGGATCTTTGCTGGTAGGACTTAAAATTACTGTCAACCCGTTCTTCAATGTGTAGAATCTAGCATTTACAGGATCATTTGTAACATAGCGGTAGGTGAACCCTCCAGCGGTTTTTTCTTTCCACTCAATTGCCCGCAGCTGGGCCTCTGCAAAAAAGAAACTAAAACTGAGTAACAAAGCCAGACTTGTTTTTATCATATTGTGACTGTTTATGTTTAAAATAGAAGGTTTGAAATTATACTTCATAACACAAGGTATTAAAGTTAGATTCATTATTGCCTGCTTGATGATAAACGGTTTTAATCAAAACCTTTAAACTACTTTTGACTATATACTGCGTTATGAAAAAAATTTTTCGGATTATCCTCAGGACAATCTTAATTTTATTTTTGCTCTTAAATATTGTTGTAATATTTCATGCTTACAAATTCACTCATTTTTATAATCCCGGCGAGTTAGGGATGGTTCCGGGATTAAAAAAAACGGGATGGGAAAATACGAAATCAATACTCTTCGGTTTTAATGCAGAGAAACAGTCTAATTCACTTCCTGATACTACTTATAACACCGTTAACCTCACAACGAAAGACGGGACAAAACTTGAAGGTTGGATGATCGAGGTTCCACATCCACGCGGCACTGTTTTACTTTTTCATGGACATGGCGGTAAGAAATCGGGGGTTCTTGCAGAGGCTTATCAATTTAACAAGCTTGGATTCAACACTTTTTTACTCGATTTTCGAGCTCACGGTAATAGTGGAGGCAACACATGCACGATCGGCTTTGAGGAGAGCGAGGACGTGAAACTTGCTTATGATTTTATACAGAAACGCGGCGAGAAAAATTTGGTACTTTGGGGCATTTCCATGGGCGGGGCTACAGTAACGAAAGCGGTACATGACTACAACCTGGCACCATCGAAAATTATTCTTGAAATGCCCTTCGGTTCCCTGCCTTCTGCGGTTGCGGGAAGGATCCGAATGATGCACTTGCCTGCAGAGCCATTAAGCACACTTCTTACTTTCTGGGGCGGTACAATTCACGGATTCTGGGCTTACGGGATGAAGCCATCTGAATACGCGAAAGATATCAGGTGCCCGGTGTTGCTACAGTGGGGCAGGCTTGATCCGCGCGTAAGTGAGAAGGAAACGATGGATATTTATAGTAATTTGCAGATCCAAAAAAAACTGGTCATTTACGAAAGAAGCGGGCATGAAAGTTTATATAAAAAGGAACCCGCTAAATGGCTTATGGAAGTAACTGAATTTTTAAAATGATCAAACCTGGAGAGATATCTATTAGCGACTTCGATTATAAGTTGCCTGAAGACCGGATAGCAATCCATCCGATGCCCGAAAGAGATGCATCAAAATTACTTTGCTACCGGGAAGGACATATCACTGAAAGTACATTTGCATCAATTGATAAATTTTTGCCAGAAAATTCTTCAATCTTCTTCAATAACACAAAGGTCATTAATGCGCGGATAATTTTTCTAAAGCCGACTGGTGGGAGGGTTGAAATCTTTTGCCTGGAGCCATTACAGTTAGAAGCTAATTTTTCGGGGGTCATGTTAGATATGAGCCCTGTAAATTGGAAGTGCCTCATTGGCGGGGCAGCAAAACTAAAAGAAATCTTACTGCAAAAAGATTGCCTGGTCGGAAATGAAAAAGTATCATTGAGAGCTGAAAGGATCAAACAGGAGGGCGATGCGTACGCGGTAAAATTTAGTTGGGATCCACCGGGTATAAGTTTTGCTGAAATCCTTGAGGCAGCAGGTAGTGTGCCATTACCTCCATACATCAAAAGAGAACAGGCAAGCACTGACCGCTCACGTTACCAAACAGTTTTTGCAGAACAGGAAGGATCAGTTGCCGCTCCCACGGCCGGCCTGCATTTCACCGAAGGAATCTTCCGCAAACTTGCGGAAAAAAATATAGAATTAAATTTTGTTACCCTGCATGTAGGCGCTGGAACATTTAAGCCCGTAAAGGCTGAAACAATGCAGGGCCATGATATGCATGCGGAGTATATTGATGTCGATCTTAAAACTATTTACCATCTGAAAGAAAATTTATTTGTAACGGCAGTAGGAACGACCTCGTTAAGAACAATTGAAACTTTATACTGGCTCGGTGCTAAAGCCCTGTTGTATCCGGCTTTAAGCTCGCTTTCCCTGGATCAATGGGAAATTTATAATTCTCAGCTCAATACGGATGAAATTCCTGGCGATGCCGCTCTCCAGGGTCTTATAGACTGGATGGAGCAAAGATCACTCACCCGAATATTTACGAAAACCCAATTATTGATTGTGCCGGGGTACAAATTCAGGATCGCAAAAGTCTTAATTACAAATTTTCATCAACCACGATCTACTTTACTTTTGCTAGTAGCTGCAGCTATTGGAGAAGACTGGAGGAAAATGTATGATTATGCTTTAAAAAACAATTTTCGTTTTTTAAGTTATGGTGATGGAAATGTCATTTGGATGAATCAGCGATAGTGAACCGGTTTGATAGTGTAGGTACTGCACTTGCACGAGATGTTTGCTGCTGAAAGTAAAATGCAATATCTTTTTGTGAACTTATTGGATGTTTACAAAAAACTCGAATAAATAAACGCTTGTAAGTCAATTGCTAAGTATAAATACAGGTGCAATTTCCGTTATTTTTAACGGCTTTTTTCAAGCAGACTACTATGAAGAGAGCGCTGAGATTTTACAGGTGTCAACCTTTAAAGGTTGTCAACCCTTTTTTTGCATAAACTTAAATCTGAATTAGGGTTGGATTGTAACTTTTGTACCTACCGGAATGTAGCTAAAAAGGTCTTTCATCTCACTGTATTTCACCGAAACACAGCCGTCAGTCCAATTGTAAAAATTATCAACGGTCCATTCTTCTTCAGGTCGTGTAGCATGTATGGCGATACCATCCCCGATGCGGGCACTTTTGGGAATCAGGCCTTGCGCTTTGCGCTGGTTAAATCTGCGCACGCTTTCATTATTTGGATAGTCGAGTAACAGTTCCGGGCCCCATTTCGGGTGAATTTTCTTTACAACAATTTTAAAACTGCCTGTAGGGGTGCGTCTGTCACCCTCCCTCATTTTGTCACTAAGATCCTTGCTTCCAAAAACAATGGGGTAAGTTGCATACCACCCCTCATCATCAAAAACCTTTAACTCGTAATCGCTCTTATCTACAATAATGTAGTAAGGATTTGCAGCCTCAGTTGCTTTTTTCAGATGATTGGTTCGCGCTGGTACGGATGACATTAAAAAAGGTAAACTACCGAGTGACAATAAAAAGAAAAAAAAGCGGTGTTTCATGATGTAATTGTTTCTTTTAGATTAAACGCGTGCTCTAAAACTATATTTTGTTGTGATTGGACTAAGAAACTAGGTGAAAGTAAATATTCTGTAAATTTTACTAGCTAAAAAAAGGTGAAAATTTAAAAGTTAAGTCTTATATAACATTTGAAGGTGGCAAGGTCTATTCTGTTGAGCTAAAAGCACCACATTTCCATACAAAAAAACCTCCGCGAGTGCGAAGGTTTGCGAAAACAAAGGCGACTGGAATTACCAATTGCTAAAACGAAATCCAAGAGTATATGGCCGGATGTCAAGACTGTGTTCATACATTGATTTGGGACTATATGACCCATATAGTTTAATAGGGCCAAAGCCAAGTTCCGCTATATAACTTAGTTTAAACTTCTCAAGATCGTACTCTCCCTTGTTTTTTTCTTTACCACGTATGCTGCTTTTCTGCTTATTTCGCTGACCGTACAAATATCCAGCGCTCACACCTGCGCTGATACTAATACCCTTATCTTTCCCTGCATTATTAGAAGCAAAGTTGAGCATTAGTGGAATAGTGAGGTAATCAGCCGCCAGTTTATTTTTACTAAAAGAGATGGAGTCTCGAAAAACGAAAGCTCCTGTAGTTTGAGTACCAGGGCTATAAGGAATGGTCCCATTTTCCCGGTATGAGATGTTGGATTTATAACGGTAATTATTTAATTCAAGTCCAAGACCATACTTCAAATTAACATTATGTTTGATGAGGCTTAGACGTTGCATAAAGAACCAAATGTTTACGTTAATGCTTTTACCTGTACGAAGCTTAAAATCATTTCCGGAAAGAGCCGGGCTCCCAGGTTTGTTCACAAGATAGCTTCCGGCATTGCCATAGTTTGTCTGGTCGTCATAATTAGAAAAACCCAGGTCAAGTACAAAATAGTTGGTGCTTACTTTTGAATTATGTTTTTTATCCGTATTGTTTTTAGTCGCTATAATTGTACTATCATTTATCGAGGACTTTTTGCCCTTTTTTATTATCAGAATATTGCCAATCCGTATTGTATCATTTTTGCCCGCTGGCACTTTAATTGATGAGGTATCTTGCTGCGCGCTCGCGCCATTATAAAACGCTGCCATTGCTAATAAAATCGTTAGCTTTTTCATGTCCTTACATTTAATTTTTGAGTGTATACCCGTCTAGGGTTTGCTGGTATTTTGGTGTCAACCTCATAGATAATAATTTGAACCAATTAATTGATGGCAATTTCGAAGCCCGCTATTTTCAATGAATTACCAGTATTTATTTTTGCTTTTCTTTCTACTGTACGTTTAATTCTTCGGAATAATCCCGCCGCCCTGGAATGGGTGACGTCCTCCTCGTGCATAAAAAGAATATGATTTTCACTTTTTTCATTTGTAAAGCCTGCAGTTGTCGCTAGCAAATTATCTGGTAAAGTTGAAGTGTTGACATCTGTTAGTCCGATTCGCTCCTCTGTTTTTATGGGTGTTATTTTTTGCTCGGTTAAAGCATTATCATTCTTTTTATTCACCTCAGTAATTTTATTTTTTTCATATAATTTAGGTTCTTCCACACCTGGCTCTGACTTAATTTCAGGGGGACTGGCTAATGCAGCCTGCTCGCCGGCAACTTTTTTGTTCGTGATGGCAGCAGCAATGTGATTCACTGCTACAGGTTTGTTCGGCTCCCTTATTATTTCATCCTGGTCAGGCATACGCTTCGTGGCCTGTACCTGGCTGTCGGGTTCACCGGCCAGTTTTGCTGCTTTAGGTAGGGGTAATACAGTCCCTTCTGGCTGCTGTAAGGCAAATGAATGCTGAGTGTTTTTAAATTCTAAATTATTTAAGCGGGTGCCAATCATGATGGCTGCACCAATGAAAGCCGCAGCTACAGCCCATTTGATGAATCTTCCCGAAATCACCCTTTCTTTTTCTTTCCTGTACAAAAGTGCTTTGTCTTTAAATACGATTTTCTCATCGCTTTTAAGAAGAGTACCGTTTAATATTTCCCATTCGGAAGTCAGCAGTGGACTATTGTCAATCTGCTGTTGTAGTTGGTCAGCCTCGGACCCCGCAAGTTCCCGATCAAGGTATAGCAACATTTTTTCTTCAACACATAATCCTTCATCTCGCAAAATTTGCGTTTTATGATTAAAGATGATTTGTTCTTCAGGCTGCAGAAGAACTTCTTTAAACTTCAAAAACTCCTGCATTAGATCCGGATGCCCGGTAATAAATGTATCAACTTCAAGCATCTCTTCCGGGGACAACTCTTTGTCCAGGTAAAGAATAAAAAATGATTCGTAATTATCGCGGGTGATATTCATGTTTCAGGAAGGTTTAGAGCACGTTTTCGGGTTTAACGATATATGCTTTTAATTGTAGCCTTGCCCGATGGAGGTAAACCTTCACCTGGCTTTCGTTGAGCCCTGTAATTTCACCAATTTCTGTATAATTATAGCCTTCATAATCCTTTAGCATCACCAGGCTTCTCTGCGTTTCACTCAGCTTATTTAAGGCTTCCTGCAAAATTCGTTTCGGATTGTCCCGAAGATCCCGTGAACCTAACGCAATCTCAGAAAACTCATCCTTTAAAGTTACCCGCTTACTCTTCCGGATATGATCAATCATTAAATTATATGCAACTGTAAATAAAAAACTTTTACTTTTTTCTGTAATCACATGTTCCCTATTCATCCACATTTTCTCGAATGCACCTTGTACAACGTCTTTCGCATCTTCTTCATGCCGCAGATTTTTAAGGATAAACCTGTACACATTATCGGAGTAAAGGTTTACACATTCGTTATATTCTCTTTCGGTCATACAGTATTTTGCAGCGGTAAAATTATTCCAGGTTGTTTGTTTTAAGCTGAACGGTACAGTCCTCTAAAAGTTACAAATTATTATTTTTATTTTTAAAGTGCTTCATTGCCTGATTAAAACCTTAAGAGCCGAGGTGGAGAATGCCGGCGCTGAAGAAATTTATGGGGGATGCTTGTTTGACGGGGTCGAAAGAGTTGTGATGCTTACTCCGTTTTGTGCAGGCGATATGTTTGTTAATTTTGCCCCCATGCTGGTATTTATTGGCTAATACAAGGCATGCTGCCAGCGCAACCAACATGAAAAGAAAGGAGAAATCTTTTGAATAATTCATTACGGCTGTTTTTTTTTAAACGAGTAATGAGCATAAATGTTACAATGAATAACTAAGCTCAGCATTTAATGCGATAAATTGTTTTGGCTTACTCGTTTTAGAATAATAACCGATGTAACGGTGGTACATCAAAAATATTTAGCTTTGCCCAGTTATTGAATAAAAGCTTTTCTACTATGAATCTCTCTTTTTCCAGCCGCGTAGCTGCTGAACTAAATGAAATAGAATTTGCGGGTCTTTCTAAAAAGGAGCGTGTCATCACGAGCGAGCAGGGTGCAGAGATAACGGTAAATAACAAAAAAGTTTTAAACTTTTGTGCAAATAATTACCTCGGTCTTTCTTCGCATCCCCTGGTAACTGAAGCTGCAAAAAGAGCCATTGATGAAAGGGGTTATGGGCTTAGCAGCGTGCGCTTTATTTGTGGCACACAGGATATACACAAGGAATTGGAGCAAAAGATATCAGACTTTCTTGGCATGGAGGATACTATCTTGTATGCAGCGGCTTTTGACGCAAACGGTGGTTTGTTTGAGCCTTTATTTAACGAGGAAGATGCAATTATCAGCGATGCGTTAAACCATGCTTCGATTATTGATGGCGTGCGTTTATGCAAGGCACAGCGTTATAGGTACGAGCATAATAATATGGAAGACCTGGAGCTGAAGCTGAAGGAGTCTGGGCACTTAAGAAGCAGGATTATTGTAACTGACGGGTCATTTAGCATGGATGGAACAATTGCCCGACTTGACAAAATTTGTGACCTGGCTGATAAATACAATGCGATTGTAATGATTGATGAATGCCATTCAAGCGGATTTATAGGAAAAACGGGGCGTGGTACGCATGAATACAGGAATGTAATGGGGCGCATAGATATTATAACCGGAACATTAGGTAAAGCTCTAGGGGGAGCGAGTGGTGGATTTACGAGTGCAAAAAAGGAAATCATAGAAATGCTTCGCCAGCGCAGCCGGCCTTACCTTTTTTCAAATACAGTTGCCCCGAGTATTGTCGGTGCTTCTATTGCAGTATTGGATATGCTAAGCAAAACAACTGACCTTCGAGATAAACTCGAACATAATACCAAATATTTTCGCGATAAAATGACGGAGGCCGGATTTGACATTAAACCAGGAGATCATCCAATTGTGCCTATAATGCTATATGATGCGGTAATTGCCCAGCAATTTGCAGCTGACCTTCTCAACGAAGGTATTTATGTTATAGGTTTTTTCTTTCCGGTTGTCGCCAAAGGCCAGGCGCGTATACGTGTTCAACTAAGTGCGGCACATGAGCCACATCAGCTCGATCAGGCCATTTCTGCATTTATTAAAGTCGGAAAGACGCTTCATGTAATACAGTAAAGAGAACTTTAATATTTCTTGTTAGCAAAATATCAGAAAGTTTCTGGATTAAGCAGCGGATTCTATTATGCATTTGCCTTATTTTTATCAGGTGTGGCACATTTTAGGCCCAATAAGAAACATTTCCTGAATATTTTTGTTTTTTATTAAATCCTTCTGGCTTAATCTTGTTTCTGTTTTATTAATAACTAAAACTACTTTTCATGAAGAAATTCTTCCTCTCCCTAACGGTTATGGTATTTTCTGGAATGTGCGTTGTGGCGCAGACGACCATATCCGGTAAGATCTCGGATGCGAAATCAGGCGCCCCAATTCAAAATGCATCGATAATTGTGAAAGGCTCCGCCATGGGCACTTCTACAGGAAATGATGGATCTTATAAATTGGACGTACCAAGTTCAAGTGCCGTCATTGTAGTCACATCTCTTGGGTTTCTCCCCAAAGAACTTTCCGCCGGCTCTGGAATGAACAATATCACGCTGGATGCCAGTGGAACTAAGAACCTTGATGAAATCGTGGTGGTTGGTTTCGGGACAAAAATCAAACGTGATCTCACAGGTAATATCGCCAGGGTAAAAGGCGCCGAAGTGCAAAATATGCCTGTAACTAACCTGAACCAGGCACTACAGGGCCGGGCTGCCGGTGTATTTGTAGAAGCCAGTAGCGGAAAAGTCGGCGAGGGTGTAAAAATACTTATACGCGGATCCGGATCAATCTCGGCCTCCAACAGCCCTTTATATGTAATTGATGGTATCCCCATTAGTACAAATTCTTATTCCGGGAGCCCTATATCAGACATCAATTTTAATGACATTGAATCTTTTGATATTCTAAAAGATGCCTCCGCAGCTGCTATTTATGGTTCAAGGGCGGCAAATGGTGTAGTCTTGATCACAACAAAAAGAGGGCGTGCAGGGAAGACTACATTCCAGGTTAATACGCAGTATGGCAGTAACAAACCTACTCACCTTCGTGGGTTTTTAGATGCAAAAGAATATATAGATCTTATAAGGGAAGCAGCGGTAAACAGTGATAAGTTGGGTGGGGTAGATCCCTCAGACCCGACTCAGTATCCGGGTTCATGGCTACAATTTGCTGAAAAAAGATTAACCAGGTATTCAGGCTATTCGGATTGGCGAAAACTCGAAACAAATACTAACTGGGAAAAACTTGCCTTTAATGATCAGGCTAAAACTTCTGCTATAGATGTTTCAGCCTCAGGGGGTAACGAAAAGTCTCGTTTTTATCTCAGCTTGTCCTACATTAACCAGGATGGAATCCTGATAGGTAATAAGCTAAAGCGTTTGTCTTCCAGGATAAATCTTGACCAGTCGGTCTCAGAAAAATTTAAAATTGGTTTGAATTTAAGTCTTACACAAACAACAACGGGTCGTGTACCAGATGATAACCAGTTTAGCACACCGATGCAGATAGTGGCCCTTTCCCCGGTAACACCATTCCGCGATAAGAACGGCAATATTTATAATTCCCCCACTACTACTTACAGTAATCCATATGTAGACTATGCCGAGGGAAAATATAATTCAATAACCTACCGGAATGTTGGAAATGTATATGGTCAGTACAGTTTTAATCCTGCGTTGTTTTTCCGTACGGAGTTTGGAGTAGATATTCAAAACCAAAATGATGATCAATTTTACGGCGCTAACACAGCTGCCGGAACGGGAACTAATGGGTATGGTGAATCTGACTGGTTCAGATCACTCACATACAATTCCAATAACTATTTCAATTTTAAGAAAAAATTCGGCGGAATACACGATGTTGATGCCGTATTAGGAATGTCATATCAGAATTACAATTCGGAAAAGGCGAATGTTTATGGTGAGCAATTTCCAACACAACAGCTACAGAAATTAGCGAGTTCAGGTCTTATTAAAGGGGGAACATCAATTGAAACCAACTCTGCCTTCCTTTCCTATTTTTCCAGGGCAAACTATAAGTTTGATAACAAATATCTCCTGTCTCTAAGCGGAAGGGTTGATGGGTCGTCAGTTTTTGGAAATAATCGGCGTTATGGATTCTTTCCCGCAGGTTCGGTAGGCTGGATTGTTTCTGAGGAAAACTTTTTAAAAAACCAGTCTTTGCTAAGCTTTTTAAAACTTCGCGGAAGCTGGGGACTTACTGGTAATGCTGATGGTTTCGGAGACTTTGCATCAAGAGGTTTATGGGGTGGCGCTGCATATAATGGAACCGGTGGACTTGTTCCAACTCAATTAGCTAACCCTGATTTGCGCTGGGAGAAGTCAAACCAGGTAGATTTAGGTCTTGACTTTGGGTTTTTTAAGAACCGTATCAGTGGTGAAATCGATGTGTACAAACGTAAAACAAATGATCTTATTTACAATGTTCCAGTTCCGGGGAACACAGGTTATTCTAATAAAACAGTTAACATAGGATCAATGGAAAATAAAGGTTTGGAGATTGTTCTGAATACGGATAACGTGGTAACCAGGAACTTTAAATGGTCATCGAATATTAACATGGCTTTTAACCGGAATAAGATCACCAAGCTGGACGGTGATCAAACAACGTTAGCAGGTAATGATGGCCGTTACCTGAACTCACTGATCGTGGGAGAATCAATTGGCATTTTTTATGGCCCTAAATATGCCGGTGTTGATCCCAATAACGGCGATGCCCTGTATTATAAAAAAGATAACACAACAACAAATGACTATAATAAGGCCGAAAACTTTGTAGTGGGAAATCCTAATCCAAAACTAATTGCTGGTTTCGGAAATACAATTTCCTACAGAGGAGTTGATTTATCTGTATTATTCCAGGGAGTTTTTGGGAACCAAATAATGAATGGTGCAGGTGGATTTATGAGCGCAAGTTTCGATTGGTTTGACAACCAGACACGCGACCAGATCGGCAGATGGCAAAAGAAAGGTGACATAACTCAAATACCCCAGCTACGTCTAGCTGGCGGAAATGGTATATCTGCTTCAAGCAGGTACATTGAAAATGGTGACTATGTTCGGCTAAAAAATGTAACACTTTCTTATAATATCCCCGCAACGGCGATATCAAACTTACATTTAACGTCTGCTAGATTTTATGTTACCGGGGTAAACCTCCTCACATTCACTAAATATAAGGGATGGGATCCTGAAGTTAACGCAGATTACCGCGCTGGTAATCGTAACCAGGGAGGTGATTTCTACTCTGCACCGCAGATCAGGAATATTTCTGTTGGTTTAAACCTTGGCTTCTAATTTCAATCATCCACAAATACAGTACATCATGAAAAAATATATAATTATACTTTCCGTTTTAACTACCCTGATGGCGGGCTGCGGCAAAAAGTTAGATATACAGCCAACGCAAAGTTTAGATGAGAATCAGGTTTTTACTTCTGATGCGAACATTAAAGTTGCTCTTAACGGTGCGTATGATGTAGCCAGCGGCGGTTCATTATTAGGCGGCGACCTGCAAATGTATTCCGAGTTGCTAGGTTCCGATGGTGAAATTTCCTGGGTTGGTACTTTTAACCAGCCCGACGAAATATTTAATAAAAAGATCCTCACTAACAATAGTTACGTGAGGGATACATACCTCGAGGGTTATAAGCTGATAAATATTTGTAATAATATCATCAACTCGATAAATGTTGTAAAAGAATCAGACAGGAATGCGGTTAAAGGCCAGGCTTTATTTTTACGGGGGCTTATCTATTTCGAACTTGCAGAATTGTATGCAAAACCTTACAGTGCCGGAAACGCAAACGTAAATCTTGGATTACAGCTAGTTACAACTCCTACATTAAATGGACAGATTACTGATGCAAACAAAGTTGCAAGGAGTACAGTTCAACAAACCTATGACCAGATTGTAGCAGATCTTACTGCAGCCAAACCCCTGATAGGAACTGGTCGTGGCGTAAAGGGCTCAAAGTCGGCCGTAGCAGCTACGTTATCGAGGGTTTATCTACAAATGGCAAATTATGCCGGCGCACGTGATGAGGCTAACTATGTGATCCAAAATTCAGGTGGATCTCTTGAAATGGAATACAGTAAGGCTTTTAATAACACTTCCCCATCATCCGAAGATCTCTTTGTATTGCCAATAACCGCGCAGGATGGGACAAGCGACCTGCATACTTTTTTCTCAATTATCGACTTTGGCGCAAGGGACGGTGACATAGAGATTAACCAACAGCATCTCGATCTGTATGAAGCAGACGATGCGCGACTTGCATTTTTTTACCTCGATGTTAATAGTATTTATCGCAGCGGTAAATGGCTTTTACAATACAAATACCTCCCCGTTATTCGCCTTGCAGAAATGTACCTTACAAGAGCAGAGGCTAATTTTAGATTAGGTACTATTGTTGGTGCAACCCCGGCGCAGGATTTACTCAGGATTAGAACCAGGGCCGGGCTGGCAGCCGTTCCCGTTACCCTTGAAAATATTCTTTTAGAACGTAGGCTGGAATTAGCCCACGAAGGCCAAAGAATCCAGGACATAAAGCGCTTAAAGCTTTCTGTAGACGGTCTTGCTTTTGATGCGAATGCGCTGGTATTTCCAATACCGCTTCGGGAAATTAATGCGGGTGCTGGTGTCGTATTACAGAACCCAGGGTATTAATTTAGCCCTCCTTTTAAAAGTGAAAAGCAAAGGAATGCAGGTATCAAAATTACCGCACCTTGGCTTTTCACTTTTTAGTTTCTTTTATTTCTAAAAAATTCATCGTGAAAAAATCATTTCTTCATTTTCTTGCTTTAGTTATTTCGTTAACGTCATTTGCGCAGGTTAAATCCCCTGCTGAGTTCCTCGGTTATAAAATTGGGAGCAGGTATACCCCGCATCACAGGATCGTAGCCTACTTCCAGTATATTGCTGAAACCGTTCCATCAATGGTGAAACTTCAGCAATATGGCGAAACTAATGAACATCGCCCCTTATATCTGAGCTTCATATCCTCAAGCGAAAATATTAGTAACCTTGAAAATATACGCCTCAATAACCTTCGCCTTGCAAATAGCGCAAGAGATAAAATGGCAGCGTCGGAAACAGCTCCTGCTATCGTTTGGTTAAGTTATAATGTTCACGGCAACGAAACATCATCGTCCGAAGCAGCAATGATGACACTTTTTTCTTTAGTTGACCCGGCAAATACTTCTTCAAAAGAATGGATAAAGAATACAGTAGTTATCATTGATCCATGCCTAAATCCTGATGGAAGGGAACGTTATGTAAATTGGTTTAATTCAGTTGAGGGCAAAACTAGTAACCCGGTAAACATCGCGCGTGAACACCGCGAGCCGTGGCCGGGAGGAAGATCAAATCATTACAATTTTGATTTGAACAGGGATTGGGCCTGGCAAACACAGGTAGAAACACAGCAAAGAGTTGCAGTGTATAATCGTTGGCTTCCGCATGTACACGTTGATTTTCACGAACAAGGTGCAAGCCAGCCCTATTATTTTGCGCCAGCTGCTCAGCCCTACCACGAAGTAATTACGAAATGGCAACGCGATTTCCAGGTTAGCATAGGAAAAAACCATGCAAAATATTTCGATAAAAATGGCTGGCTATTTTTCACAAAAGAGGTATTTGATTTGTTATATCCCTCTTACGGAGATACTTATCCGATATATAACGGTTCGGTGGGTATGACTTATGAGCAGGGCGGTGGCCCGGCCGGTGGAGTAGCAGTTTTAACTGACGAGGGCGACACATTGACTTTATATGACAGAGCTCTTCATCATTATACCACCGGGATGAGTACAGTAGAAGTAGCATCTCAAAATGCAGCTAACCTCGTTAGACAATTTCATAAATTTTTTAATGACGCAGTTACTGGTTCGGTGGGGGAT
>JANXYS010000475.1 GCA_025355935.1 Chitinophagales bacterium
AAAATTTCGAGAATGCCTGCTGATGCTGTAGTACAAATGCTTGCCGGGATGAATGCTTCAAATATTGACCGCATTGAATTAATTACAACACCGCCTGCCAATTTTGATGCAGAAGGCAATGCCGGGTTTATTAATATAATCCTTCTCAGTAATCCGAATAAAGGATTAAACGGATCTTATTCTTTAACGATGGGCTACGGTAAAGGTTATACTCCCTCAGGGTCTTTAAACTTTAATTACCGCAATAAAAAAATTAATTTATTTGGCGATTATTCGTTTACATGGAATAACCAGGAGCAGGTTTTTAGTTTTTACCGCCGCTATGTACAGCAAGGGGTTACCACTCAGCATATCTCTCAAAACTTACGGAAACCGGAAGATGGTAATCAAACCGCCCATTTGGGGCTTGATATACAGGTAACACCCAAAACAGTAATTGGTGTACTGGTAGGTGGGTATAACAGTAAATGGAACATGACAGCCCGGAATAGCTTAACTACACTAAAAAATAATATAAATGATACAACGGTTGCAGTTACAAACACTGAGCTGAACCAGTGGAAACATTTTATGGGCAATATAAATTTTTTTCATACAATAAAAGAAGGCGAAACAATAACTGCAGATTTTGATTACTTGTATTACAGGGATAATAACCCCAACGATTATACCAACCAATATTTTAATGGTGCCGGCACAGTAATGGGCACAGAGCAAACCAGAAGCACCAAAGTGACGCCTTTAAATGTATGGGTAGGTAAATTTGATTATATTAAAAAAATAAGCAAAAAAGTAACTGCTGAAGTCGGTATTAAAGCAGCGCTGTCGCAATTTTCGAATAATGTTGCGGTGGAAAACAGTTCTCAGGGTAGCTGGGTAAAAGATCCCGAACTTACTGCCGATTATAAATTGAAAGAAAATATAACAGCAGCCTATACAGCCTTCAGCATAGAGGCTTCTGAAAAAATAAGTTTAAAATTGGGGCTGCGGTATGAATACACAACATCTAACCTGGGAAGCGACAAGAAGCAAAATTTAGTTGACCGTAAATACGGAAGATTTTTTCCAAGCATATTTTTAGCCAGGAAAATTGATGATAAAAATTCTGTCAACTTATCTTATAGCCGCCGTATAACCCGGCCAACTTTTAAAGACATGGCGCCTTTTGTAATATTTGTTGATCCCTATACTTTCTTTTCCGGCAACAGCAGCCTACAACCTGCTTTCTCCAATATCTTCAAAGCAGATTACCTGCATAAGAGTTTTGTAATATCTGTTTCTTATACAATGGAAAATGAATCTATTGCTAATTTCCAACCGAAACTTTCAAAAGATAACAGACAGATTTATGCATCAGAAAATCTGGATAATATTAAAACAATAAACATCAGCCTTTCTATACCTGTTACGGTAACTAAATGGTGGAATATGCAGAATAATATACAGGGAAACTGGCAACAACTGAATGCCATATTTATAAAAGGCCCTTTTCAGCTTGTGCAGAAAAATTTTGGCTTTAACAGTTCTCAGAATTTTGTACTGCCAAAAAACTTCAGTGTTGAGTTGTCCGGGTTTTATCAATCAAAAGCATTATTCGGGGCCTCTGTTTTCAACGGTTTCGGAATGGCAAATTTCGGCTTGCAGAAAAGGTTTGGAGAAAATAATAACAAACTGAGGTTTGCAATTACAAATATTTTTGATGGCGGTGTCTTTAAAGGGGTAACAGATATTCCCGCAGAAAATATATATGTGGAAAACAGTTTCAGGTTTACACAACGTACTTTCAAACTTACTTACTCACAAAGTTTCGGGAATAAAAAATTGAATGACAAACGAAATCGTTCTTCCGCATCAGATGAGGAACAGAATAGGATGAAATAGTTTTAAATTTCTTACTCTAATACAGATATGCAGCATAGCAAAGGTGGAAGGGTATCTGTGCGGCTAACTTAAACGATGTTTTGCTTAGGATATAATTGTAGCGTCGCACAGAAAACTTTTGCACAAAGGCCTCGCCTCATTTCTGCGCTATGCAGTGCCGATAACTGTTTCAAGGCATGCACAATTATGCAAAACTGGATTTTTTAAGCATTATTTCTTTTCAAAAAGTTTGCCTTCCATTTTAAACACTTTGTTCGCTTCAAAGTAAGATGTTCAATTCCTCCTCTTCTGTCTATACATCATTTTGTCGCAAGTGTTTTTCCCTGCGCTATTTATACTTTTTTTGCAAGTCAGCACCAAGCATATTTAGTATAAAGTATTCCTCTGTACATTCCTGACCTGGCAGGTATATTTGGTAAATTTAGGACGCTACACCCACAAAGTAGTTATTAGTAATAGTCGCATACGGGAGGTCACATTAACAGAAGTAAGGTTCAAATACAAAGATTATAAGGATGGCCTCCCCAACAGCTGGTACTAACCAATGCAGCATTCACCAGGAGATTTGCCCAACA
>JANXYS010000496.1 GCA_025355935.1 Chitinophagales bacterium
ATGAGGTCGGCACGACACTGATTGACCAGGTCGGTAACCAAAGGAGCTATGTTATTTTCATCATTCATGCGATTAAGCAAATAATCAAATCTTTTATGGGTTAAATTGTACCCGGAGATTGGCAAATCAATACTCCCAACATCCCCGCTGAATTGGCAAAATTATTTGGGCCCTTAAAACCAACCGAATAACAATCTGATAATCAAATACTACCCTACATTTTAACGAGAAGTTTACAAAATATTGAAAAAGAACTTAAAAATGCAGATTTTGATCAAAAGTTTACAAAATTAAAATGTTGATTATCAACAAAAGCAGGTCATATAAGCATGTAAACATTATAAAAGTTTACAAAGAAAAGTTTACATACCTAAAAGAAAGTAAATTTATCGTGGAGCTTATTAACTCTTCAAAATTTTTACAATGAATTCAGATTTAAAAGTTTTTAGAATTGCCCACGGGCTCACCCAGACAGAAATGGGCGTCATACTGGGAATTTCCAAAGGAATGGTCGCGTTGCTGGAAAGTAATCGTAGGGAGATGTCTGTAAAGATCATGGGGAAACTGGCATCGGCGAGGAACGAAAGACTCGCAAATGGCCCTGATCTGGGGGGTGAAGACCCAGGGTTGCTGCAGAGGCTAACTGAACAACATATAAAAGAATCTATAGGCTACCTTTATTCCTATAAAAGGGACTGTGAAGGACAATTGCATCTCATGGAGAAACAGCTAGACTCCTGGAAGGAAAGATACTCTGAAGCCTGCCATCAGATTTTCACGGCTGAAATTACAATGGTAGAGGTCAAAAACGGGCGTGTTCAGGCGGAGAAGGTTAATATTACTTCTTCCATAACAAGGAGGGCCGCAGCAGAAACAATTATCAAATCAATTATGGACGAGAAACCAGAAATTGAAATGATAAAAATGGACGGGCTCAGAGAACAGTTGCGACGGATTAAGAGCCAGATTTCTTCCAAGAAAAAACAGCTGAAATTGAAAAAATTTGGATCCCTTGAGTTACCGGGTGCGGAGGCACCAAGAGAGCAAATTATAGGTGTGGAAGAAATGGTTGCGCTTGCCCATGCAAGCATTGCAGAGAAAGCGGGAGAAGCCCTTCAAGAAGATAACACAAAGTAATTAATGCCGCTAGCAAACGTTCAGGTTATAACAGTTACCTGCTATTTTGATAGTCCCTATTTTCTCTCTCACCCACTATATCTTTTGCTATAGATTATAAGAACAAACGAATTAAACCTGATTTACAGCTTAGAAGAACTCCCGGATATGTCCTGGATTACAACATTTAATATAATTAAGATGGCTCCCACCTTGCAAAGCCAGGTTCGTCTCTCTATGAACCAACCAGCCATGCGCTTGTTTGTATGCCCACAACACAGCAAAGCTGAAACAATCGTTGCCAGCTAACCAGCGTTGCTTTATCGTTAAGCTATATTACTATCAGCAACAGTTTCAGCGGCTCCATATTTCAGCCCGTCAAATCACAAGGCTTCATCCCATTTCTCAATTTGTTGCAAATGACTCTGCAAGTAACCCCTAACTTCTGCATCGTCCTCCGTTCTAAGTCGATCCGTCAGCTCGATAAATTTACTGCTCCGCGCTAAAAACTTTTCACTGTTTCTAAACGCTTGCAGCCATTGAGTAAAATCGGCCAGTTCTGGTTGGCCTGCATGGTAGGCAAATTCCGGCAGCTCGCTACCAGGTATGGCACCCAGTAATGAAGCGCTGGTACCAGGCTCTGGCCGCTTACTAAAAAAGAGGCTGAAAAGTTTCGGGCTGGAACAAAAAGTTTCAAAAGCCTTCTGCTCCGCAGCCTTATGATCACCTGTCTTAAAAAGAATAATCGTCCATTCGAAAAGAAATTCGGGGAAGCACATATCATCGTCAAAATTTTTATGGAACCACCTGATATAGGTAAGCCCGCCCTTGTAATCAGCCAGCGCCAGGTAATAGTTTAACGGTAGGTATCTAAGCCCCCTGCTATCGTCGTAGCAGCCATATTTCCGTTTTTCAGAGGCAAGGGTGCGCCGGATACCTGCAATTTTATTCTTAAGGCGCTCAATTTGTTTTGGGGTCATACTGGTAAAATTAGGAAATATAAATTCTCAACGGTCTGGTTCGTGTTCATTAACAGGACTAGATAAATAATTCTTATACAGAAGATCAATTAAACTGACACAGCCGCCATGACTTGTATATTCATAAACAAATCTAAAGGTTCGTGTCTCCATAAAACAATGCTGACACAATAGTGTACAACTCATCGTTATACCCCATGAGTTTGTGTTTTTACAAAACAGTAATTCCCACGCGCTGGTTCAATGTCCCACGAAATGGCGGGCTGTCTCTTAAGAACCGCTATTAGTTCCAACGCCACCACCAAATTAATATTTTTTCGATTCCATTTTGTTCAATATACAGGCTTCTTACTTCAA
>JANXYS010000538.1 GCA_025355935.1 Chitinophagales bacterium
GTTTTAGATTTTAATTTTGGTAACCAAATATAAGGATCTTGCACATTACATAAATCTGCGTTTGCGGAATTCTTATGTTTTGATTGTGATAATGAAATGTGATGCAGCAAATTAAAACATTCCCATTCGTTAACTTCGCTCCTGAATGAAACAGTTTACAATTCCCTTTTCTTACCGTAGTTCTCTCATTTCGTCCATAAAAGAGAAAAGAAAGCTGGCGGATAAAATGAAAAAAGATTTTACGCCTACTCTCCTGGACTTTGGGCTTGTTCAAATCTACCTTGCCAGGCATTTCGGCTTTTGTTATGGGGTTGAAAACGCTATTGAGATTGCTTTCAGAACTATCGACGAAAATCCTGGAAAAAGAATTTTTTTGTTGAGCGAAATGATTCACAACCCCCAGGTAAACCGCGACCTTATAGAACGAGGTGTAAAATTTCTGCAGGATACTAAAGGCAATATTATCGTTCCGTTTTCCGAACTAACGCCGGACGATATAGTAATCATTCCAGCCTTTGGCACCACACTCGATATTGAAAGAAAACTAGCCGATATTGGTATTGTAACAAAAAAATACAATACAACCTGCCCGTTTGTTGAAAAAGTATGGAACCGCAGTGAGCAGATAGCAAAAAATAATTACACCGTGGTGGTACATGGTAAACCTAGTCATGAAGAAACAAGGGCTACCTTTTCTCATGCAGCATCTGCAACGCCCACTATCGTTGTCAACGACATGACCGAGGCGATGTTGTTAGGAGAATATATTGCCGGCGTGCGATTTGCCGCAGAATTTTACCTTGATTTTCCGGGTAGGTACTCGGAAGGATTTGACATAACCAAAGACCTTCAGCGAATTGGCGTTGTTAACCAAACAACAATGCTGGCAAGCGATACACAGGAAATTTCAGATTACCTGCGTGAAGTAATGAAATGGAAATATGACCTTGATGAAACGAACGTTGAAGAACGTTTTGCCGATACTAAGGACACCCTTTGTTATGCAACCAACGACAATCAGTCGGCCGCTTATGGATTGCTGGAACAGCCTGCGGATCTTGCCATTGTTGTAGGTGGATACAACAGCAGCAATACCACTCACCTCGTCGAACTTATGGAACTAAAACTCCCAACATATTTTATCAGCGACGAGTCAAAAATTCTTTCCCGGGATAACATTTTACATTACGACATCCATAATGCCTCGGAAGTAAATAGCAGCAACTATATTCCTGCGGCAGAAGTTACCAGGATACTCGTTACGAGCGGAGCGAGTTGCCCCGATGCCGTAGTAGAAAAAGTGATTGGGAAGTTAGCCGGATTTTATGGCAGATCTTTGTCTGATCTGAAACTGTAATTGCTGACTGAGCGATACCGAACCTGGAGTACTCATTTCTGTTTTAGTCCTTTTACAAGTTTTAGTGCAAATGCAAGTTGTTCTTCCATGCTGATCTGCGTATTATCAAGAAGTATAGCATCCTTCGCCTGGTGAAGAGGGCTTACTTCGCGATGACTGTCAATATAATCGCGCATTTCAAGGTTTCCTTTTACTTCCTCTACAGTAATATTTGGATTTTTTTCATACATCTCCTTGAAGCGGCGTTCAACGCGGGTAGCAATGTCGGCTGTCATAAAAATCTTTAATTCAGCTTTCGGAAATACAGTAGTGCCAATATCGCGGCCATCCATCACAATGCCTTTTTTGTTTCCCATTTTTTGTTGCTGCGCGACAGCGAAACTTCTTACAGCAGCAATGGAGGCCACATCACTTACTTTTTCCGCAATCACAAGATCGCGAATTACATACTCTACGTTTTCAACGTTTAAAAAGATTTCCGACTGACCGGATTTTTCATTGTGTTCAAAGTGAAGATGAATTTCTTCCAGCGCTGCCGCTACTTCTTTAGCATCTGTCCAATCGATATGATTTCTCAGAAAATACAGCGTAATAGCGCGGTACATTGCTCCACTATCGATATAGGCATATCCTAATTCTTTTGCCAATTGTTTAGCAAGGGTACTTTTCCCACAGCTGCTCCATCCGTCAATTGTGATAATTATCTTTTTCGCCATCGCATACAAAAATCATTAAAAAAAACGAATAACAAATTGATTTAAAAAGCCTTCAGCTGCCATTTGTGGAACTGTGTTAATAATTAGTGTGTTTGCGCAAACACTTATGCACAATAAAAACGCCTGAAATAAGTTAACAATAAAGCTTACGGGCG
>JANXYS010000028.1 GCA_025355935.1 Chitinophagales bacterium
TGACGGGGGGTTTACAGAGAGCTATACTTAGAGATAGCAAGCCAACCTTCCAGGATAAAGTCTTATCAACAACCTTAAAAATTAAATTCATTTTTCTTGTGTGGGTTATGATCATTTTCGTTACGATGGTTTATGGGCCGGTTGCCGCATTTCTTGTGGAACTTTTTCCCACACGTATTCGCTACACATCAATGAGTTTGCCCTATCACATAGGAAACGGTGTTTTCGGAGGCCTGGTTCCCTTTATAGCAACTCTGATAACAACCTTCAAGGGATCTTCTTTGCTCGGAGGTTTATGGTATCCAATTGGAGTCGCAGGTGTATGTTTCCTGATCGGATGCGTTTATTTGCCAAACAGGAATGATGATATTATTGATGATTAAAAAAACAACATGAACTCATTAAAAAAATATCTTGGCATCGTGTGGATGTGTGCTGGTCCAACAATCATTGTCATCATGATTCTGCAGGCCATTGATAAAGTCGGAACAGCCAGTTCAAAAGCAATAGCAATAACTAATGACTTAAAAAAGGCCGCTGCGCTGGGGGAAGTCAATAATACTATTCTTCAATGGAGTATCATTATCCTTGTATTCATACCGATCGCAATTGGATTGATGATTTTCGGTAAATATTCGTTTGCCGGGGAGTATGATCACACAAACAAGAAAGCAAAACTTTAGCACAGTAAAAAAGAGGCTCTCTTATAATTAAAAATGAGCCTTCAGATTCTCTTAAACGACAACACTTCTCCATCAGGGATCCGAATAAAAAAGAGGCTGCCTCGTACTTATGAGACAGCCTCTTTTTTCTAAAGATTATCATATCTGTATAACGGATCAATTTCAGAGTCGTAATCCATTTCACAAATAGGTTTTATAATCCCATTATTGATTCCATAAACCCATCCATGTATTTGAGGACGTTGTTCTTGTTTCCATGCATGTTGAATAATCGAAGTTTTAGCGAGATTAAATACCTGTTCGATAACGTTTAATTCAACTAGTTTATCTACCCTTTCTTCTTCAGTTTCAAGCAGATCTACTACTTCCCGCTGGAATCGGTAAATGTCCTTTATTTCTTTTAGCCAGTGATTAATTATGCCATAATGATGGTTATTCATAGCAGCTTTAACTCCTCCGCATCCATAGTGACCGCACACGATTACGTGCTCCACTTTTAAAACCTCCACTGCATATTGTAATACGCTCAAAAAATTGATATCCGTATTAACAACAAGATTGGCAATATTCCGATGCACAAATATTTCTCCAGGTTCTGTACCGGTTATTTTATCAGCTGGTACCCTGCTGTCACTGCAACCAATCCATAAAAATTTGGGGGCTTGCTGAGCAGCCAGCCGTGAAAAGAATTCGGGATCAGTGTGTTTCTGTTCTTCAGCCCAGGCTTTATTTTCAAGTAATAACTTCTCGTAAGGGAGCATAAAAGGTTTTTTGAGTTTTTAAAAATTAATTATTAATGCGCTGAATCTCCGGAATTAAACAACCTTGAATCTACTAAGTTATGTGATTCATTATAAGTAGTTTTATTCACAGTTACTTCAACTTTCTTTAGTGACGAATGAGCCATATATTCATTAATGGTATCAATAATATCCTTATCTATAAATTCAGCCCGTGTAAGATCAATGATAAGTTTCGAATGTGGTGGAACATCTTCAAGGATTTTTTTTAGCCGGGGCTTACTAAAAAATGAGATATCCTTTCGTAGTCTAACCATATAATGATCGTCATTTTTCACACTAAAAATTGCGGATCGGAAATTACTTCTTACGATATAGAAGATTCCTGCAGCAATTCCAATCAGGACCCCTTTCAACAAATCAGTAAAAACAATAGCGGTTATCGTTATTATGAACGGCATAAACTGATCCCAGCCCTTTTTATAATACTCCTTAAATAAAGTGAGACGCGCAAGTTTATAACCCGTAAAAACAAGGATTGCTGCTAAAGCAGCAAGCGGGATGAAATTTAGAATGCCCGGTACAAAGAAAACAAATAACAAAATAAACATGCCATGCATAATAGTGCTTGCGTTTGACTGCGCCCCTGCATTTACATTGGCACTGCTCCTCACGATAACACTCGTTAATGGCAGTCCGCCAAGAAAACCACTTAAAATATTTCCACTTCCCTGCGCAATCAGTTCCCTGTTTGAAGGGGTAACCCGTTTCAGACTATCGAGTTTATCTACTGCTTCTATACTGAGTAACGTCTCGAGCGAAGCAACCAGGGCAAGCGTAATGGCAGTGATCCAAACAGTTGGATTCGTAATCGACCTCCAGTCCGGCATTTTAAAAAATGACAGGAACTCACTGGTTGATGCTGCAACGGGGATGTTAACGAGTTGGGCGTCCGCGACAGTTAATTTGTGCTGAAAACCACTTAAAAAATAGTTAAGCGCGATACCAGACAATACCACAACGAGCGGCCCACTCAAAACGCTAAATATTTTCTTGCTTTTAATCCATTTATGTTCAAATAGTATGAGAATTGCGATACCCGCAAAACCGATAATAACAGCAATAGGAGTAAGGTGATTTAAGGAATGGAAGGCGGAGGAAAAGGTATTTTCGCCAGACGATTCGATAAAAGCCTCATCACCTTCAAAACTAGTTTTGTAGCCCACCAGGTAGGGAAGCTGTTTTAAAATCAGTATTATACCAATGGCTGCAAGCATTCCTTTGATTACACTATTGGGAACATAATCCCCGATAATACCAAGTTTGAAGATGCCCATGATTACCTGAAACAGGCCGGCCAGCATTACCGCAAGAAAGAATGCCTCTAAAACCGGCAACTTAATAACAGCGGCAGCAACAATTGCAGTAAGCCCAGCTGCCGGACCGCTAACGCTAAGCTGACTTTTGCTTATAAAACCTACTACGATCCCGCCCACCATTCCTGCTATTAAACCAGCAAATGGTGGTACCCCACTTGCAACGGCTACTCCCAGGCACAAGGGCACAGCTACTAAAAATACTACAATAGCCGCAGGCACATCGGTGCCTAAAGCCCGAAAAAACTTATTCATTTATGTTACTTTAAATTAAAAGAAAAATTGACGCAAAGAAATATGCATTCAGGCGTTTGGTGGAGGAACAATGATATCCGTAACAGGGTGTTGGTGAAGGATTGTATTTCCGGTAAGTTCCCGGCTTCTTACAAGTAAAACTAAACGTGGAGAAATGTCAAAAATTAAAAGTTCCTGCTCAGCAGAAATTCCAGGTTTTGAAATGGCTTTTTTACAAACCTCTTCTTCAGCAAATTGGTTATCAAATAATGCCTTTCCCATATTTTTTATGGGCAAAAATTGAATGCTTATAATTAAAAGCAGAAGTATCGTAACAAGTTTTTTCACTAATAAGGCGCAAATTTAGGCAAAGATTTTTGTTATTTTCAGTAGGAATAAAAATTATGATAGTATTGTGTACAATAAATTAAATGCCCTCCAGTTTAACCTGCAGGGCATCTAATTATATGAACAAAATGTAATTATTGCTGTACGTTCTCGGTTGCATTACTCTCCCCTTTATTACTCTTTAATTTAAATAAGGAGGCATCCATTTTTCCAAAACGATAAGAAAGATTGAGTTTTACCATCTGCGGATCACGCAGTCTGCTATAATTTTGTTCAAAATAATCGCTGCTTGAATACTGGCTATTTATGCGGGTTTTAAAAATATCAGTAACGCTAACTGATACCGATGCGGCATTGTTTTTCAGAAAGCTTTTTTTCACTGCAAGGTCAACGCCCCATGATGATTTGATATAACCTTGTGACGAGCTTTGACTTTGCATCATTGGGGGACCGAACGTGCCTCCCCCTGAACTAATGGGAAGGTTTGTTTTAGACTGATATGTGGACGTAAGCTGGATCGCATAGTTCGCTGGTAATTTAAAATTGCTATTAAACTTTCCAAAAAGGCTCCAAATTGCAGCCTGCGAAGAGGCCGTAATATTGCTGGTATTAACTTTTGAATTGTATGCATTCAAATTGGTACTTATGTCCCACCATTTTGTAAGATTATCTACAAGGGTTAATTCTGCTCCCGTAGAATAACTGGAATTAGCGTTAATGTAAGAGTTAATAAGCGTCGTGCTGTTTGTTACCGGATCGGCTTCCCGGGATAAGTATCTCGTAATAAGGTTATCGGTATGTTTATAATAAACAGATCCCAGCAAGGTATTGTTTCCTTTAAATGTTTTTAAATAAGAAAGTTCCAGCGATTGCGTAAACTCAGGCAACAAGTTGGGATTTCCCCGAGTAATATTTAGCTTATCCGTGTAGTCAGTAAATGGAATCAACTGGAAGAAGCTCGGCCGGTTAATTCTCCGACTGTAGCTCAACTGCACTTCCTGCTTGTTACCTAACTTTTCACTCAAAAAGACTGACGGAAATAGGCTCACAGGGTAACCGTTTTTAAAAGTTGCCCCGGTGTTGGTGAGTTTACCACTGTAGCTTGAACTTTCAGCTCTTACGCCTACTTTATAACTAAATTCTTTAATACTGTTGCTTAGTGTTGCGTAGCCTGCATAAACTTTATCGGTATTTTTGTAGTTGCCTGTCGCAGATGGAATAATCACATAGTCATTTGCGCTATCACTAAAAAGATAGTTATTGTTCTCGTTAATTCTATTTCGGACTGCAGCCCTCACACCCGCCTCCAGCTTTGTGTTTTTATTCAGTGGAAGGCTATAGTCTGTTTGAATTACAAAGTTTTTATCCTTCCCGGATCCGCGTACGGTTTGCAAACCTATATCCGCGATTGCCCCAGTGTTAGTTAAATAGTTTGTTGTATACAAAGAATGGTTATTCCCTTTCCCACCGAAATAATTCGCGTCAATCGTCCATTCTTCACCGGGTTTAGGAAAGGTATGCTTCATGCCAAAGACCATTCCCTGGCCATTAAATACCCGCGATCCCATCGACAACCGTTGACTAATTGAATTCACCTTCCCGCCTGTATAAAGACTATCAGTATTGATATTAATTGTCTCATTCGGACTAAATTCGCCGTGCACCTTTACGGTAGATAAGGAAATGGTTGTCCTGCTCGTGGCAAAATAATCAACCCCTACTTTTCCAAAAACGAATCCACCTTTCATCCTGTTCAAATTGGCTTGTGAAATTATCGTGGTTGGATCCGTTAGTTTACTTATTCTTTGAGTTGTTCCGGTTGTTCGGTCCCGGTTTTGATTCGCAAACAATGCAGCACTGAAATTTATTTTATTTTGACGGACATTGAAATCAAAACCGCCATTTACAGCGCCGCGTTTGTCAATGCCAACTCTCGCGTTTCCATTATAACCAGATTTTCTATTCTTTTTCAATACAATATTAAGTACACCTGCGCCGCCGCCTGAAGCGTCATATTTTGCTGATGGGTTGGAAATAACCTCTACGCTTTCAATAGCATCAGCAGGGATTTGGTCTAATGTGAGCGTTGTTGGCCTTCCGTCTACAAGTATTTGAGGCGCACTATTACGCATGGTTACATTCCCATCAATATCTACATTTACAGAAGGCACGTTACGCATCACATCAACACCGGTACCGCCTGCGCTCATAATATTCTTTTCTACATTAAATATTTTCTTTTCAGCATTTAACCTGATGGAAGGAGCCGAGGATGTAACCGTTACCGACTGTAGTTCTTTTACATCGGCAATTAATTTTATGTTCCCCAGGTCCTTATCGGTTGATGGCATCCCGCCGCCACTGGCCACACCGTCCATAAAACCCACAGCTTTATCGTACGGTTGAAATCCTGTGCTACTTACTTTCAAAGTGTACTTGCCTCTTAATGGTACATCTTCAAAATCGAAGTTTCCATTAGAGGTAGTAACGAGGGACCTGAACAGCACTAATTTTACCTTTTTTGTTGTAGTATCGAGTTTGTTTACCATAAGTAATACAGTTGCATCGCCAACAGATTTCCCATCGGTGTTAGTAAGCTTACCAAAGATTCTCCCCGTAACAGACATGCCGGATTTACCCGGTGGCGGTGGTCCCTGTGCTATTACAGTGGTGGCAGCAACCATAATCATTATGAATGTGAGAATTTTTTTCATTGTGTAATATTTATACAAACCTAATTCCTGATGTATTACATGGATGAGCAAAAGAGATAAGAGTGGAAAATGTTGCGACAAATGCCCGTGACGTCGATATTTATTTCGACGTTATTTTTGTTATCGCATCGCGATAAAAATCACTAACTGGTATTTCTACATTTCCTAAAAAAACGCCGGATTTTCTGATAGTAGTGATGTATCCAAGAGATATGATGTACGATTTGTGTACGCGAATGAACAGCTTTGAGGGTAACTGATCTTCGATGGTTTTCATTGGCATTCTGGTAACCACAGCTTTAATGGTACTGTGCAAATGGATCTTTATGTAGTCCTTCAATCCTTCTATGTAAACAATATCAGTAAATGAAACTTTCAGGAGGCTATAATCCACATTCACGAAGAAGTAAGCGCTTTCCGGTACGGATGTTTGTTTTGCCTGGATTTTTAAATCAAATAATTCCTTCGCTTTATTACAGGCTTTTACAAATCGATCTAATGGTACAGGTTTTACCAGATAATCAACTACATCGAGGTTGAAACCATCTAAAGCATATTTTTCATACGCCGTTATTAATATGATCATTGGTTTTACGGTCATACTTTGGATGAACTGCAGGCCCGTCAGACCCGGCATCTGAATATCGAGGAAAATTAAATCAACCGGGCGTTGCTCCATTAGCTTCATCGCTTCAAGAGCATTATCGCAGGCGGCGACCAGTTCCAAAAACGGCAGCTTGGAAATGTTGTCCTGCAGCAATTCCAGGGCAAGGGGCTCATCATCTATGGCAATACAGTGTATCATCAGGCTATATGAATTTGGAGTGCAATCTTAAAAGTATCCTCTACCTGTGTAATATACAGATGGTGCTCTTTCCTATAAAGTAATTCCAGCCTGCGCTTCACGTTAGCTAATCCAATCCCGCTTGCATTATCTTTTATTGTTAATGATAACGGGTCAAATTTATTTGTTACAACGAAATTTAGATTATTCGCCTGAGCACTAAGTTGAACCGTGATTTCTGCCTTTGCGGCGAGCCCCGTACCATGTTTAAACGCATTTTCCACAAAGGGAATCAGAAGCATAGGCTCAATTTCATAAGATTTATCCGGCTGTTCGATTAAGAGATTCAGGGTTAATTTATTCCCGAAACGCTGAAGCTGTAAATCAATATAGCTCTGCAGGTAATCACATTCTTTTTCCAACGACACCTTTTGCTCGCCCGTCTCATAGAGCATGTATCTCATGAGAGACGACAACTTGATAAGTGATGGCTCAAGTATCTCCGACTTTTTTCGCGCAAGCGCTACCATATTATTTAATACATTAAACATAAAATGTGGGCTTACCTGCGAACGTAGGAGGGAGAGCTCAGTGCGGAGGTTCTCATTCTGGCGCTCCATCGAAAGATTGTCAAAACTAATTTTATCCCTGATCGTTTTATAAGCTATACTACAGGCCAGGATGAAAAGAAATATAAAAGTACAAAAGAAAAGGTGTCTCCGGAATGTAAAAAAAGCATCGGTATAAACGAAGTTTCGAAAGAGAAGCCAGGTAAAAGTAACATATGCCAGGAAACAAGCAAGCACAATTAGGCTGTATAAAAAATATTTCTTTTTATAAAATAAACGCGCGATAAGAAATTCAGCATTTAAATAAAAAAAGCTAATTAGCAAAAGATCACTTACACGTGAAACGATGAAACTGATGGTCGCATTTACCGGCTCATGATGTCTTTGTTCATTAGGATTATAGGATGGCCGTAAAAGATACGGCAGTGAAAATAGTAGGACCCATGCCGCTGCATGTATTAAAACTACCAGCCATTTTTTGTACTTTATATCTTTCACAACGCTAAAGTACCTTTCAAAATAGTATTAAACCTAAAATCCCTTAAAATTGCGACATAGCAGTGTTATAGAGCGATGAAAACGCTAAATATTCAACCCCCCGCAGGCACTGATTGTCTGACCTGTTATATAGCTACTCATATCGCTAGCAAGAAATAATGCAACGTTTGCAATATCTTCCGCAGTAGCAAAACGACCAAGGGGAATACTTGTTTTGTATTTATCGGCAGCTTCTCCGTCTTTTAAATAACTAGTCATATCTGTTTCTACAAATCCGGGTGCAATGGCATTACTGCGAATATTGCGACTTCCTAACTCCTTTGCGATACTCTTGGTGAATCCAATTATTCCCGCTTTACTTGCCGCGTAACTACTTTGACCTGCATTACCGGTTTCCCCTATAATACTGCTCATATTAATGATGCTTCCGGTTTTAGCTTTCATCATTGGTTTAATGACATGCTTTGTCATGTTGAAAACGCTCTTTAGATTTACATTCATCACTTCGTCCCACTGGTCAGGAGTCATTCGTAACAATAAATTGTCTTTAGATATACCCGCATTATTTACACAGATGTCAATTTTACCGAATAATTTTATTACTTCGGTAACAAAAATTTCGCAAGCAGCAAAATCAGATGCATTGGTTTGAAAGCCTTTCACCTTTACACCATCCTTATTAAATTTTGTCTCAAGCCCTGATGCTTTCTCCCTACTGCTATCGCTAACGTAGGTAAAGGCCACAGTAGCACCTGCCTCTGCAAATTTACTTACAATCGCTTCACCAATTCCTCTTGCTGCGCCTGTCACTATAGCTACCCTTCCTTCCAATAAACTCATCATGAATTTTTTTTAGTATTAATTTCCGGAACCATCGTAGAATTCGAATACATTTTCCCGGCATCAAAATTAATGGTATTCTTTTTATAAAGCGTCTCCTAAAAATGTATTCTGAAGTCAATCTTTTGAAAATCTATACAGTCTCGCAAAGGAGAATTATGCTAAACTCAATCAACAATTTGCTTTCTTTAAAATTGGGATTTAAATTATTGTACATGAATAGATCGAGTTCTCCAATAAAGAGGGTCAGTAATGAGAGTTTAGATTCTTAGGCCGAATTGGAGCTGCTCTTCTTCATTCTTAATGGCCAGTATTTCTTCAATGATGATCCGCTCATTACTCAAACGGGGTACCTTATGTTGCCCCCCCACCTTGCCCTTACGATGGAGCCATGTGGAAAATATACCTTTTGTCAAACTATGAACTATTGGCAGGCGGAGGGCTATATTTTTATGTCTCTTGGCCTCGTAGTCGCTGTTAATATTTTTTAAAGCGGTATCAAGAGCTGTTGCAAAATCATGCAAGTCGGTTGGTTCCTTATCAAATTCTATAAGCCATTCGTGGGCTCCGTTTGCACCGTCTTTAAAATATACTGGTGCTGCTGTATAGTCGTTAACGATGGCTCTTGTTTGCTCCGCCGCTATGGCGATTGCATGGTCGCTGTTGTCTACAATTACCTCCTCGCCAAAGGCGTTCATATAATGTTTAAGTCTTCCTGATACTTTGATCTTATATGGATTTACAGACGTGAACTGAATGGTATCACCGATTAAGTACCGCCATAAGCCACCAGTAGTGCTAATTACCAATGCGTAATTTTTATGAATCTTGATTTCACGAAGTCCAACAGTAAGGGGCCGGGGTTTGCCATATTCCTCCACCGGCATAAATTCATAAAACACGCCGTGTTCAGTATATAAAGTCATGCCATCGTCTTCGGGACGTTCCTGTGCTGCAAAAAAGCCTTCGCTGGCGTTATAAACTTCCAGGTAATTGATGGATTTACCAATGATCTTTTCAAATTGCTCGCGGTAAGGGACAAACGAAACCCCACCATTAATGTATAGCTCGAGATTTGGCCATACTTCTTTAATAGTATCCTTATTTTTAATTTCAAGAATTCTTTTTAAAAGTAAAAGAGTCCAGGTGGGGACGCCAGCGAGGGAAGTAACATTTTCTTCTGCAGTTATCAGCGCTAGTTTTTCAATCTTATTTTCCCACTCATCCAGCAATGCAATACTCAACTCCGGTGTGCGAAGCCATTGACCCCAGAAAGGGGAATTCTGCATTAGAACTGCGCTCAGGTCCCCGTATTGGACATCCTCACTAAACTTACTAATCTGGTGCGATCCTCCAACAACTAGGCCTTTTCCGGTAAGCAATTCGCTACCAGGGAAATTTTTATAATAGCTCGTCAGTACGTCTTTGTTTGCCTGATAGTGGTTGTCTTGCAAGCTCTCATTGCTTATCGGAATGTATTTACTTTTATCACTTGTAGTACCCGACGATTTTGCAAACCAATTTACCGGTTCATTCCAAAGAATGTTTGTCTCGCCTTTCATCATCCTGTTGATGTAGGGTTTGAGGTCATCGTAGTCGTGAATAGGTACCTTTGCTTTGTATTCCTTTACTGTAAAGAGTTTGGAGAAGCCGTACTTTTTTCCAAATTCAGTGTATTGAGCCGAGGTTATCAGGTGTTGCAGCACATGCCGCTGGGAAGCTACCGGATGATTAATCCAGTTTTCGATTCTCCAAAAACGCATTCTTGCCAGCTTTGATATTGCAAGTGAAAGCAACTTCATAGCTGGCAAGATAAAAAAATAATAGTATAGATAGTGTAAATGTAAAGTTGACGAGGAATTTCGCGCTTTCCGGGGAAAAAAGAAGGAACCTACCGGGAGGCCTGTTCGTGTAAATAATCTTTACGTTTTAACTCGAAGTTTTTCCCAAGATATAATCGGCGTACTTGCTCGTCGCCTGCAAGCTCCTCCGCGGTGCCATGCTTAAAAATACTGCCGTCTATGAGCAAATATGCGCGGTCGCAAATAGAGAGGGTTTCGTTTAC
>JANXYS010000060.1 GCA_025355935.1 Chitinophagales bacterium
CTTCCGCCATAACATTTCATGAATGTTCAATTTCAGGTAATTCTTTTGCACGGCATCTTTCAAAAGAAGAATGATGTAATTAGCAGAATATATTCCAAAAGGAGAAAGTTTAGCATCACTCACACATATAGCAGCAAAATAATAAATTACTCTACAATCTTCTCTGAAATTTTTCCGGATTGTTTATTTTTCAAAATAAGTTTTTTTGTACCGTAATGTGTTACTTCTTCTTTTATTAGATAATGATCATCATCATACGAAGTAAGCTCATTGTGTTTTGTAACACCTTCTTTACCACGCCATATTTCCAATTTTACTTCTTCCCATTGTTTGCTTTTTGAAGATCGATAACAGGCATCTAAAATAGAATTGACCACATAACCATCATAAAAAGTTTCTTTAGGAGATTTATCTTCTTCCATTGCTTTAAACATATCTGTGAACATATGGTTATATCCCAGTTCATTTAATTCATCTCCAACCGGAAACAGCCAGCCGGTATTACTTTCGGCTTTTTCTGCAACATAGTCTCCACCTTTACCGGTTGTAAAAATTTCAAAACCGGTGCGCAAAAAATTATTTATCCAGATGGTGCCCTCCGTTCCCATTACTTCATCACGCAGATCAAGTCCGCCACGAAATGTCCAGCTAACTTCAAATTGACCGATAGCGCCGTTTTCATATTTTACCAAAGCAATTGCATGGTCTTCCGCATCAATTGGTTTTACCTGCGTATCTGCCCAACACATTACTTCAATTGGCTTAATATCCTTTCCAATATAACTGCGTGAAATTTCTACACAATGGCATCCAAGATCAAGTATACATCCACCTCCTGCTTTTTCAATATCCCAAAACCATTCACTGTGCGGGCCCGGATGTGTTTCTCTTGATTTTGCCCAAAGTATTCTGCCCAAGCCGCCGCTTTTTACGGTTTCAATTGCCTTTAAAAACTTAGGCGTATAAACAAGATCTTCTAAATAGCCATTAAATATTCCGGCATTTTCTGCAGCCTCCAACATTCTTTTTGCTTCAGCAGCATTACGGCCAAGCGGCTTGGTAACCATCACTGCTTTTTTGTGTTTGCAGCATAGCATCACTGCTTCTTCATGCAAATAATTTGGCAGAGCAATACAAATAATTTCTACTTCAGCATGAGCAATTGCTGCCTCCATATTATTGGTGTGATGAGAGATTTTATAATCTTCAGCGAACTTTATTGCTGAAACTTCTTTTCTGGAATAAACACTTACGATCTTATCTTTATTCCTATATCCCTGTATTGAATCAGCGTAAAAACGTGCAATAAATCCTGAACCAAGCATCGCAATTCTTTTCATAAAAATGGTTGATCTTTGAAGAAGTTATATATATTTTAATAAGCTTTACAGAAATTTAAAGATTTTATTTTAAGTAAAAAAAAAGAATTAAAATATTTAATTAATGATAATATGTTTATCACTTTTTAGCAGTTATTGTTAATAACATAATAGATGCAAATACTGTAGATGCTATTATTGTTGGTTCCTGCATCAGCGGTGGCTTGGCAGCTAAAAATTAATGTGAAAAAGTGTTGAAAATTAGTGCTGAAAAGTGGTGGCGCGTTTTGTAAAAGATACGGAGCATCCCTACACTCAGGAGAACCAGTCGATTGGTTTCGTGGCTAACAGGTTGGTAGAAAATCATTCTGATGAGCAAAGCAAACCCAGCGCAGGTGCATGTTTGACTTAGCAAAGACGCAAATACCCTCCTTTACTTTTATGACGCTTACAGCGGGCGGATGATTTTGGGTTAATAAATTAAAAAAGAAATCTATCAAATTCATTATTGCCAATGCCATCGTTCTTAAGTTGCGAAATTTGTTTTAGTTGTTCCATTATTATTGGCTTTTGTGACACGCTAGCTATTATTTAAATAGCAGAAAACATCATTAAAGCCCAGAACAACTATTACCTTGGGTGAGTCAACACGCCAGAACGGCACGGCAAACACCAAACATATTTAACACTTCGCAGCGTGGGTCAACATGCAGGAATAAAACCCAGGAAAAGAGCATTATTCATCATAAATTCTTACTCTTGGTTTAGGAGCAGGCAGATTCTTAATATTTTTTAAGTATAAAAAATCAATTCTTAAATAGCTTATTTTTCAAAAATTTAGTGATAACATAATCGCCTACTTCTCTCCCTTGTATTGCCCCTGCATCTACGCCTGTTCGATAATGTATCCCCCCATATACACGGCTTATTGAAGCTTCATTTGCTGCCTGGGTAAATGATTGAAAGCTACGTTTCATGCCAATGTATTCAAGATCACTGGTATCTTCAAACGCAAAATTATCTCCGAAGAGTTTAGTTAACACAGTTGCTGCAGATGCAGAAATTCCACTATGCCCGCTTGAGTGTTCGGGAAAAGGAGGTGTTTGTAAAAAGGGCTGCCATCCTCTGTCTATAAATTCATTAATAACGGTAACCGGACGAATATGGTTATACTTATACTTTGTTTTCCAGCATGCATTTATTACATCAAACATAGCTACAGCGGTTAAGGAATAGGCTTCCGCCGTTTTCACAGCATCTGCATTTGTTTTTTTACATGCAATGCCGGTAATTCCTATCCAATGGCCAACGGGTGTAATTTTTTTATTTCCATACATCAAATGGCCTGAATGTTCGATCACAAAAGGATTATCATCCCAATATTTTGCAGTTGTTCTTTGTGAATCTGTGAGATGAGTGGTGATGTTATACACTTCTTTCATATACTTAAAAAATTCACTTGTTGTATCCATATTAAAAACCGGAGGAGCAGGACATTGAATTTGTTCTGCTGAATCTATTGCAAGCGGTTTTATCATTCCCCAATTAGGTTCAAGAGCATCCAGGTAATCAGTTGGAGTGGGCCGCCATTTTCCGGGTTCGTTGCTTCCTAAAAATTTAGGCATCCCTCTTGTCTCTTTATAATTATCGTGTGTTGCTCTCTCTAATATTTTTTTCCCTACAGAATCTCCGAAACTTATTGAACGATCATAGGTTTCTTTATTCAACAATAATTCAAATTGAGAATAAACTTTATTTTCATATTGAATAAGGGAATCTTTTGAAAAAGTTATTTTTTCTGCAACAGTAAAAAATGCTTTTGTTGCAGCTAACAAAAAATTATAGTCTTTATTATTTTCTGGGAGAGGCATTAATGCAAATCCATGTAACTGTTTGGTTAAAGATTTAGAATTTGGATTATCAAATTTAATAGCTTCATACGCTGCCAATGAAGCATAGCAATAAATGCGGCTGGAAACAGGAGGCGAAAACATATCCTGGATTATTACTTCACTTAACTGCTTCATATTTTGATGAAGAAGATTTTGATCAGTAAGGATTTTACGATCGCCTGCCTGTTGATTGCAGGCTGAAGTTGCACAGAAAATAAATAAATAAATAAAAATCTTTTTCATAAGGCCCCCTATAAATTACTTAAGCATTTTTAAACGCTTGACTAAATCATCAATTGATGTTTCTTGTTTATAGGAATAAATATATTGTCCCATCCTATCGTATAAAGCTGTAAAAGGCGTTTTAACAAGATTATAATACGATCTTAAAAAAAGTGCAGGTACCTCCGTTCCTACGATTATATTGGGATACTTATAAGTATGATAGTATTTTTCAAACTTAACAACTTCATTCAAGGGATTAAAAGTGATCATGATTATTTCTGCACCTTTAAAATTATTTATCTTATTAAAAACACCATTCATCAATGTTTGACAATGCTCACAATCAGGAGAAAAATATATGATAATCACCGGTTTTTGATGCGATAGATCTTTCGCATAAAAAGTTTTGCCATTAGTAAGCAGCATTTTAAAAGGCGGAATTGACTGTGCTGTAAGCAATGAAGTAGCAAACACAAAAAAGAAAAAAGTAATTATCAGA
Organism: Chitinophagales bacterium; assembly: GCA_025355935.1. Lineage (GTDB taxonomy): Bacteria > Bacteroidota > Bacteroidia > Chitinophagales > Chitinophagaceae > Ferruginibacter. The sequence goes on from JANXYS010000060.1 coordinate 3,936, forward strand.
AAAACATATGGCCTATTTTTAATCATAAAATTCTAAATTTTATTTATTGAACATTAATATCACGTGTATTTCCTTTGTTATCTTTTATTTTAACAGAAACAATATTATTATCAATATTTAAAAAACGTGCAGATTGTGACAAAAAAGAAGAACCATAATTAATTTCACGTTTTTGAATAATTCCATTTTTATATTTGACTATTGCGCTTACATCTGACGGTTGTAAGGTAAAAGATTTTGAAGCTCTTTTTGATTCAAAAATTTTTAAGGGGCCTTTATTCTGGCTGGCCGCCAATAAACATTTACCAGTGCCGCTGCGGAATTTTACTAATGCTTTTCCATTCCCCGGAATAAACCAACCGCTTTGCAGTATTGACATAGGAGTGAAATCTCCCTTACCATCTCCTTTTAATAACAATCCATTACCTGCATCATATCTTCCTACAGATACTTCTGTCCCAAAATCATTTTCATTTATTAAGAGATCAAGGTTGCCATCACCATCAAAATCCTCGGCAACCATTCCATTCATGCAGGAATACTGAGTGACAAGGGGTAGAGCATGGAGTTCAAATTTTCCGTTACCTAAATTTTTTAAATAGGAATTTTGAAAATCATTAGCTTTCAATATTAAAGCATCTTTTAATTCTTCTTTTGTAAACATCTCACTAAATGGTGTAGTTGCATACGATTTATAATTTTGAAATTTTGATCTAAACATAATCATCTGTTTAGTCATATCATCTCTTGTATGGACGGGATATTCCCTCTTCGTTGGATCAGTTTGTGAAGTAGGTAAGAACATTGTAGGCACTGCATCGTAGCTATCGTTATTATCAAAATCTTTTGCATAAATTTTTACCGGATATTCTTCGCTGGCACGATAAAATGAATTTAATCCCAGGTTACCCACTACATAATCCATTTTCCCATCATTATCAAAATCTCCGGGAACAATGCTGGTCCACCAGCCAATTTTATTTTCTATTCCCGAAGTTGAAGAAACATCTGTAAAAATTCCTTTATTATTTTTAAAAAATTTAATGGGCATCCATTCACCTGTTAGTATAAGATCCTGCCAGCCATCATTATCAAAATCTGTCCATACCGCATCGCAAACCATTCCAATTTTATTAAATGACTTTGCAACAGAATCAGTTATATCTGTAAATTTTATAACTCCGTTTTTTGAATCGTTTCGATAAATAAAACTAGACACCGGATGCGGATATTTCCATGGTTCTACCCTGCCTGCAATAAATAGATCCAGGTCTCCATCATTATCAAAGTCACAGGCACGAACACATGATTTGCTTACATAATTTTTTGGTAAAGTTGTTGAATCCAAAGTAAAATTTCCCTTGCTATCGTTTATGTATAACTTATCTGCATAAGCTTCGGTATTTGCAGGATTTTCGTATCCCCCACTGGCTATATAAATATCAAGGTCCCCGTCTCCATCAACATCGAACAATGTGATGCCCAAATCTTCCCAACGTTTATTGGCATTGCCAGCATTAAGTATTACTGGCTTTTCTATGAACGATCCATTCTTCTGCTGCAATAACATATTAGCGCTGTTAGAAAATGAACCTCCAATTACAATATCATCCAAACCATTGCCGTCAACATCCCCTGCTGCCAATGCAGGCCCATACTCTGAAAATTTATGAGGTAATAATTTCTGAATATTAAAATCTATAAAATCCAATTCCTTTTGCTGGTAATGAATTCCGAGTGAATCAGTAATTTCTGTAAGTAATGTATTAGGTGCGAAAACAAGCTTGCTCCATGAATACAATTGATCAGCATTAACAATATTTATTTCTAGTAATTGATTTGCAATTACGTTTTTAAGAACCTGCATTTTACCATTTGGCCATTTAATAATCAGCGAATCAAGGTTGGAAACATTTCCCAATCCAAAATGCGGCTCTTTTTGGATAGATGATAAGTATCCTCGATAAGGATTTTCTTCATACACCTGCTGTTTCCCCTGGTAGTATAATTC
>JANXYS010000062.1 GCA_025355935.1 Chitinophagales bacterium
AATTTCGTTGTTCTTCCCCACTTCTAAGCGAATTGAGGTTAACTTTGCGAAATATTATAAGTATAGGAGATGGTGTATATTACTCGGATAGAACATTTTAATGCAGCACACAAGCTGTATAACCCCCAATGGAGTAAAGAAAAGAATGACGAAGTTTTTGGCAAATGTGCTAACGAAATGTGGCACGGTCATAACTTTGAACTTTATGTAACTATCAAAGGAACCGCAGATCTAGAAACTGGCTTTGTATATGATGCCAAAAAACTCAGTGCTATAATCAAGCTACATGTCACTGAAAAACTGGATCATAAAAATCTTAATGTAGAGGTGGATTTCATGGCAGGGAAGCTTTGTTCCATAGAAAACTTGGTTGTAGGAATTTGGCATCAACTTGCCCCTCAACTTCCGGAGTCGGTTGAGTTACATGCTTTAAAACTTTATGAAACTCCCCGGATTTATGTAGAATATTTCGGGAACTAAAATACTTTGCAAACCTTATTTAACTATTCTTGTTATAGTTTGCGACGTCCTTATTACAACAAAAATGTATGACAAACAAGGTATCAGTATATCGCAAAGAACATTTTAATTCGGCACACAGGCTTCATAATCGCAACTGGGATGATGCCACTAATCAAAGAATTTTCGGAAAATGCAACAACCCTAATTATCATGGCCACAACTACGAACTGGTGGTAAAATTAACAGGTGACGTTGATCCTGCTACCGGCTTCGTCATGGATGTAAAGGTGCTCAGTGATCTGATACAAGAGCATGTTACGGATAGGTTTGATCATAAAAATTTAAATGAAGATTGTTCTGAGTTTAAAACACTGAATCCCACAGCTGAAAATATTGCGATTGTTATCTATCAAATTCTAGAACAGCATATTGACCCAAAACTAAAGCTGACGATCAGGCTCTATGAGACAGAGCGGAATTTTGTACAATACCCTGCTTGAATATAAAACGAAATAAATGGCCTACAAAAAAGTTGAACAATACGATGAAGAGACGACTGCAGCGTTAAAAAAAGTTTACCGGGAAAGTATTTCATTACTAGGGGAAGATACGGAACGGGAAGGATTAGAAAAGACACCAGAACGTATAGCTAAAGCCATGCAGTTTTTAACGCAGGGATATTCTCAGGATGCACACGCAATTCTTGAATCTGCCAAATTTCATGAAAAGGTGAACGAGATGGTAATTGTGAAGGACATCGAACTTTATAGCATGTGTGAACATCATATGTTACCCTTCTACGGGAAGGCTCACGTGGCTTACATCCCGAATGGATTTATTACAGGGCTAAGTAAGATAGCACGCGTGGTAGATATTTACAGCAGAAGGCTTCAGGTACAGGAAAGACTCACCCACCAGATTCTGGATGCAATTAAGGATACACTGCACCCTCAAGGCGTTGCGGTCGTGATAGAAGCTTCCCACCTTTGCATGATGATGCGTGGGGTTCAAAAACAGAACTCAGTTACCACTACATCCGCTTTTTTCGGTCAGTTTGAAAAGAATGAAACGCGAAGCGAATTCCTTAAGTTGATAAGCGCTCAACTTCATTAAATTTGTAAGTTTTATTCTTTTGAATTTACCTAATCCCTGTTTCCAGGGATTTTTTCATTTCCTTTACATAAAAACACATAAATATGAAACCGGCATATGTTTTCCCAGGTCAGGGGGCGCAGTTTAGTGGGATGGGTCGTGACTTATATAATAGTAATGAAAGGTCGCGCCAGATTATGGATGAAGCGGATGAACTCCTGGAATTTAAAATTTCTGAAACGATGTTTTCCGGAACGGATGTAGAACTAAGAGCGACTAATATTACACAACCCGCTATATTCATTCATTCTGTTGCAGCGTACTTAACAATTGAGAACCCCGCGCCCGGCATGGTGGCCGGGCATTCGCTTGGTGAGTTTTCGGCATTGGTAGCAACTAAAGCATTAAGCTTTAAAGAAGCTTTAAAACTAGTGTCGATCAGGGCATCGGCGATGCAAAAGGCATGCGAACTAAACCCTTCCTCTATGGCAGCAGTTATAGGACTAGACGAGGATAAAGTAGAAGGAATCTGTCAGCATGTTACGAATTTAACGGGCGAGATTGTAGTAGCAGCAAATTACAATTGTCCCGGCCAGCTAGTAATTAGTGGGTCATTGGCAGGCATTGAATTCGCTTGTGGACAGATGAAAGAAGCGGGTGCTAAAAGAGCTATAATATTACCGGTTGGTGGGGCGTTTCATTCGCCACTGATGTTACCGGCTAAAGAAGAATTAGCAGAAGCGATTAATGCAGCAACATTTCAAACTCCCGTATGCCCTGTTTACCAAAATGTTGTTGCGAAAGCTGTAATTGACCCCTTGGAAATTAAGAGAAACCTGATTGCTCAACTCACCGGCGCCGTGAAGTGGTCCCAAAGTGTACAGTCAATGATAGCAGATGGGGCTTCGTCGTTCACAGAATGCGGACCAGGCAAAGTTTTGCAGGGTCTTATTCTCAAAATTAATAAGGAAGCAATAGTTACCGGCATTACCTGATTTCTTAAAAAAAGAAAGCCCGCTGAAAAAATCAGTGGGCTCCATATTTTTGCCGGGTCGCTTACCTTCCCGAATTAATACTCATCTTCATTGAAGAAAAAATCCTCCTGGCTAGGGTAATCCGGCCAAATATCTTCTAACCCCTCATACAGGTCACCTTCATCTTCTAATTCCTGGAGATTTTCAATTACTTCAATTGGCGCACCGCTACGGATACTATAGTCGATAAGTTCGTCTTTTGTTGCCGGCCACGGAGCGTCTTCTAAGTGTGAGGCCAATTCTAGTGTCCAAAACATTGTAAAAGGTTTAATTTTTGCAAATGTATATGTTCGTACGAAATAACCAAAAGTCTTTTTACAAATAGTGCTCCAAATCCCACTTAAAACCATCGCCCGGGCCTGCCAGTTGTGTGAGCTGTATAAATCGGAAGCGCCGCCTTTTTTGATTTGGTCTTTATACAA
>JANXYS010000067.1 GCA_025355935.1 Chitinophagales bacterium
TTTCACCCGCAGGGCAGGGCTATGCAAGCAATTGACGATGTCATTATAGATACTATTGCAGTTATAAAAGCTGGCAAGCTTTAAGGAAAAAATCACTACGGATTCATTTGGCGACTTCAGCCATTTCTTTAAGGGCTCAAAATTGGTTGCTTCAACATTATTCAGTTTGTTTAATAGTTTAATCTGTTGCCACTCGCTGATCGGGTAGGTCGTAACGTTTAGGAAACGCAATCCCAAAAATCCGTAAAATCCCACAAGCGCACACTGGGCCTCCTGGCGTACAAGTTCGTTGGTGCTGTTTGTAAGTCTAAAAATTTTCTTTACATACTTCACTTGTTCCATCATAGCAAGTTGTTGCAGGCCCTTTGCCTTGATATGCCCCTTTATATTATTGAGTTTTCTATAAGAGTCAGCATCAAGATTCAACGACTCATACATCTTCTTAAGATTTTGACTGGCCGATCCCGAAAGATTTATTTTCGCCTTTATTAATTCGTTAAGCAGGCAATTTCTAAAACTTGACTTCTCCAGCAAACTTTTGGTCTCAGCGGTATAAAAAACCGCTTCCTCTTCATCCGCGAATACTGCCTGACTTATTAACCCGGCAATGAGTTGTTGCCATAATCCTTTCCTGTGCTCTATTCTTTTTTTGTTGACTGTAAAACCTGCAATTAAAACAAGTAGCAAAATTAACAGCGCTAAAAAGGCATAAATAACATTTATACACGAGTAGGCGTCTATATCGGTGAAAAACAAAAGGAGCGATTTTGATAACTTAAATAAAGCAAGCATTTATTAAACTTTAGATGCTAAAAGAACATATCTCTTAACCCTCATGGATAGTTCATTCGGGCTAAATGGTTTCGTGATATAATCGTCGGCGCCCAACTGAAAGGCCTCCAGCACAACGTTTTCCTGACCCATAGCAGAGAGAACAATTACCGGGATACTGGCACCCGCTTTCTTTTTTGCGGCTCCTATAATTTCAAGACCTGATGCAAAAGGCATCATAATATCAGTTATGATCAGGTCGGGGGAGATACCCTCAAGTTGTTTTAGTGCTTCCCTGCCATCATGGGCTATCATAACGGTATGGCCGTCTTTTTTCAGCCGATATTCAATGGTCTTAGATATTATTAAATCATCTTCAGCTACAAGTATAATCATAGGTTTTAATTTTGCTATACTACCACATCTTCAGCACTTTTGATGCTTGTTAGATGTAACTGTAAGGGTGCTTCCATCATTTTATATTCTTCATATAGCTCTTTGACCAGAACTTCAATGCCGTCGGCTTTTTTAGCCTTTGCAGTTCCTTCCATTTTTATTAAAACCCGATGGAAACGTTCGGCTTGTAACAATCCTGCACTTCCTTTTAGTTTGTGAGCTTTCTTTTGAATCGTATCGAATTCGCTGGCCGTGCATGCCTGCTCCAATTGAATCAATTCGCCGGGTGTGTTTGCCAGGAAGATGCCAATTATATCTGACAGATATTCATTGTCCTCCATTTCTTCCAGGAGACTCAGGTCAAATAAATCATTGTTTGATTTCTGAGCAGGGGACTTTTCAGAACTATAAACTGGGTTATCATCAAGTAACAAACTTAATCGTTGGTACAAATTTGAAAAATTGAAGGGCTTCGAGAGGTAATCGTTCATCCCAATTTCTATACACTTTTCTTTTTCGTTTTTTAATGCCGATGCCGTCATCGCTACGATAGGAATATCTAGCTTCATTACTGACCGTATATACCTGGTTGCCGCATATCCATCCATTTCTGGCATTTGCAGGTCCATAATTACGAGGTGGTAATCTTTATCCTTAAGACGTGCGATCGCTTCTTTTCCGTTATTTGCGATATCGACTATTCCACCGGCTCGTTGCAAAACCTGCTTTATCACCTTTTGATTTATTTCATTATCCTCAGCAACAAGAAACTTTTTGCCGGTAAGAAGTGATCGGAAATCTTTGAGTATTTTCTCACCGGAGGGCAGTACGCGGTTACTTTTACTATAATGATACGGGATTGAAAATTGAAAGGTAGTACCAATATCTATTTTACTTTCTACAGAAATGGTCCCTTGTTGCATTTCCACGAGTTGTTTAGTAATGGCTAATCCCAGTCCTGTGCCACCGTATTTTCGCGTTGTGTTGGTACTTGCCTGCGTAAAGCTTTCAAAAATATTACAAAGGGTACCGGTCTCAATGCCTATACCTGTATCTGCTACTGAAAAATTTAAGATGACGTCTTCCGCAGTTTTTTTCTCTACCCGGATATTAATGCTCAAACCGCCGCGATGAGTAAACTTTATAGCATTGCCTATGAGGTTTACGAGCACCTGGTTAAGCCGGTATGGATCGCCGTTTATGGAAAGCGGGACATCTTTATCAATCGTAAGTTCAAGCATTAACTGTCTTTCGCTTACCTGGTGCTTGAAAAGCGCCTTGATGTTCTCTAAAACTTCAGTAAGATTAAAATCAATTTTTTCTATCGTTAATTTTCCGGCTTGAATTTTTGAAAAATCGAGAATATCGTTAATGATCACTAAAAGATGATCAGCTGAGCGTTTTATTGTTGTGGCAAATTCTCTTTGTTCGCCGTTTAAATCTGTATCTAATAAAAGGTCATTCATCCCCTGTATACCATTCATCGGGGTCCGAATTTCATGGCTCATATTTGCGAGGAACTGCTCCTGGAGTATCTTAGCGTCTTCCGCCACTTTTTTGGCTTCAATCAGCTCCTCGTGATATTTAACCCTTTCGGTTATGTCGGTAGCAATACCACTTATCCCATAAATTTTATTGTTGTTATCCATCAACGGAAACTTCATATTTAAAATGGTATGCGTTCCATAGGGCGTATCTATAATTTCCTCCCTTCCGACTGGTTGGTTTGTCCTTATCACCTCGTCATCAGAGTTTTTAAATCGTTGTGCCATTTCAGCATCCACAATATCAAAATTTGTTTTGCCAATGACCATGTCGTTAGTCACATTAAATCTTTTTCGAAACTCCTTGTTAGTTAGCAGGTATTTGCCCTCAAGATCTTTTACATAAATCATTGAGGTCGCATTATCAAGAATGGATTGTAAAAGTTCCTGGTTATGTAATAACTCTAACTCGTATTTCTTTACAACCGATTCCATTTTCTTTCGTTCCGTGATATCTTTAATGATGCACTGAAAGCCAGTAGGTTTAGCATTCTCGACTATTAATACAGCTGACTGTTCTACCCATTTGATGTTGCCTTCTCTAGTATATATGCAAAATTCTAAAATGGTTTCTTTAATACTATCTTCCACTTGCATTCTGTATCGGTCACTAACCATTTGAAGGCAATCCTGGGTAACAAATTCTGAGAATCTTTTGCCTTTAAGTTCTTCCATCTTATAACCGGTTAATTGAAAGCCTTTACTACTGGCAAATGTTATGATGCCATCTAACGATGTGGTATACATTACAACACCAGAATTTTCGATAAGATTGCGGTATAAAACCTCCTTACTGGCTAGTTCATCTTTTGCTTTGTGCAAATTAATTTCCGATATTTTTCTTTTTTCGTCAGTTTTGTTCAGCGAACGTGATATCCACCACATTAATACCGAAAATGTCGATATAATTAATGTTACGCCCAGAGCTGATCCGAATTCTGCATCATACAAGTTTAATTTAGTTCCTTCAAGCCTTAGCCAGCTGATAATTACAGGTATTGCTATTGAAAAGGGCAGTAGTCTTCTTATCAAAACACCTCCAATATTCTGATGCATAACAACAGAAATAAAACCAGTTTTATAACGGGATACAATAATAGCCAGCGTAAGCGCGCAAAATGTTAGGGCGGTATGTAATGCCATTGGAACATAAGCTGTGAGGCGATAAAACGACCTGGATGCATAGATGTATCCAATTATTGCGAGTACACTAATTACAAATGCTACGAGTGCAACTATCTGGGAAAAATTGTAATTGCTCGCTTTTTTATTATCCAAAATAAATAAACTATAGCCTGCCAATAGAAAACATATTATGGTGTTAGGTGCCATTTTATTGCCGTTCAAATGTTCCGTGTAAAGCATTTGATCCAGGCCGATATTAAAAATATGAATAAAATTCGCCAGCGATAGGAGGGCAATAATCATTATAGCCAGGCTAACAACTTTGCTAATTTTTTTATAAATTGACGAATTAGATTCCTGGCCAAGGGCTAAAGAGATCCCGCTAAAAAGGAACATATAGGCAGTAAGCGGATTCATGGATACCAGGTGTGGTAATACACTCTTTAGTGAACCGATATTGAATTGCCAGCCTACTATGGCCATTCCTGGAATACAAAAAACTATTGCTATTAAGGCAGAATAGAAAAGCCGCGGATTAATTAACTTAGCCTCCATCATGTTTTAAGGATATTGGTTTTCGATCGAAAGAAGAATTGAAGGAATGGCATAGGTTAGCATATTTATCAGATCTACAACTGTTATTGAGTAGCTTTTTTATTCATTTAAATTAATTCATAGCTACAAAAATCTCTGTAGACCTAAACCAAAATTAATTTGCCTTATATAATTTTTAACTTCGGTTTCCTGGCTCATCCATCCTGCATTCACAAGCACAACATTCTTTTTTCCAAATGAGTTTCTCAAGGTAATCTCAGCTTTTTTCGAGCTCATTCTGGCAGTTGTATTCAGGCTGATATTATTCTTACCGTCATCAGGGGAGATACCGCTGCCAAAGGCGAGCATCAAATAATCCTTGTCGTTAAAATAATAACGCGTCTTTAGGAAATAAGATTGTGAAACACTGTTAGCCCCGGGCGTTAAATAAGTACTGAGATTAAACCAAAAGCGTTTATAATACTTTCCGATCGATGCTGTGTAAATCCATATGGACGAATCAAAATGAATAAGTCTGAATCCCCCTTCTGCTTCAAAAGCGGCAGGTAGAGAAACATACAACGAGAAGCCTGCCCGGTATTTCGGAAAAAGTAAAGGGTCGTTCGAATATCCAGCGTTTAAGTAAGTGTACACTTTTTTTGATATGGCGGGGTAGGCATCCGCTTCTAATTGCATTCCCGATTTGCTGAACCGATTAGCATAATTCAGCCTCGCAACACGGGGAATTTTCCCAACCTGCTGTGAATATTCAAGGCTTAAGAGATGCCAGGGCTTACGGACTGCTTTACTAAAAGCAATTATATCATATTTTATCCCCAGGCTTTTAGTTTCAATTTTATTATCAGAACGAAGTGATGAATCTTGAGCATTGACAGTAAGCCATAAAAATGTACAACTCACAAAAAGAACCAGGCACTGTAATATCTTAAATCTGAATTGCATTCACTGTCAGTTTTCGTCTAATTAACGCTAAAGACATGTATAATATTAGGATTGTTAACAACGAATTTAGTTTGGAAAACATAAGTTAGTTTCATGATTTTTAGGAGCAACATAAACATCTTTTGAGTTGCTTCCAGGAGGAAACAGGCAGAAATTATAGGAATTGCGCAATGTTTAATTGGATTTAGGTGTTGAGGTTAAAATTAACTCCTATCTGATGATTAATCGTAGACGAAGACATTGAGTTTTAGTAGTAAATCTTCTAGCGCCATGCCATGTGATGTACCGCTAGTTTTAAAATAGTGCAGGCTGAAAAAAAGAGCAGACATATTTTGACCTTAAAGAGTGTAGTCGGAAATGACATGTCACTTTCAAACCCTCCAGAGATTTTGTAAGCGGAAAGGTAGCCTATAGCAAATTCAATCGCCGATAAATTTATCGCCTCGGGAGTGTAAGGTTTTAACTTTCGGTATAAAAAAAAACCGACTGAAGAATCAGTCGGCAAATTTAAAAAATGAGGTGCTTGAAATCAAAAAGAACTAGTCGTGTTTAAATTCTATCTCATCACTGTCTTTAAAATTATTGAGAATGATATTATATAGAGCCTCATTATTTGAAGAATTAATTAATATATTTCCGTTAGTCCGTACTGCGCCATCAAGCATTGTTTGCGTGATACCCCGGCTCAGTAAAGCAAGATTAAGCGATGTAAGCGCCTGATAGCCGCTATTAGCCGAAATAATTACGTTGTTCATTTCCGTTTCAATTTCCAGTGGGCTGGAAATACGGAAAATGACGGGAATTGGAGCGCCGGTGGAGGTGTAATTACCGTGTAACTCTAACGCAGGTTCTGCTGTAGTGGGAACCAATTCTACTTTAAAGTCAACCTCTTTATATGTCCCAGGAGTAAGTGTGACATTTCCGAGAGTGGATATACCGGAAAACAGATCAATGTGCTGTTGTAACTCCGACTTGTATTCCAATTCTCCGTTCGGCCCTTCGCCTTCAAACTTTACCTCACTGGCGTTACCATAGCCGGAAGTCCAGACGATATTGCCTGATTCTACACGCCCGATTACGGATGACCTGTTTGTTGTTTGTAGTTGATACGAAATGCCTGGGGGGTTAGTACTTTCTTTTTTGCAACTTACCATTAGTAAAGTTGTAAGTGACATGAAAGCAACGGTCGAAAAAATCTTGTGGTTTTTCATTTGAGGTTTAGTTGTGGTGAATAATAAATAAACTTTGTCAAACCACATGCCATAAAATGTGAACGCTTTGTGAAGTACGCTTGTGATGAATCCACTTTAATAGCAATACTCAATGACTTGCAGACGTTGCCAGGTGTGAGGAGTAGGCTGCATAAACGGGAAAATAAAATACCATTCGAAAAAAGGAGTGATGAATAGTAAACGAATTATTTCAGTTTTCAAATAAGTATTCGAGAAACATTTGTGAGGATTGTCCATTATAGGCGTCTAAACATATGAGCCATAAAATTATCGAGCGTTTTGGGATATTTTTCTGTGCGCCTGAGGAGAGAGCAGATCATTTTGTTTCGATGGTTGGTCGTCGATAGGCATCGCTTTAACGGGATGGGATAGACGCCCTTTCAATATATATAATTAAATGAAAATTATTTTTTGTTAGGTAATCCTTATACTTATAAAAGGTAAAGCATAATTAATAGGAAATGTTTCTTAATAACAAGCATTACCGGCATAAATTATTACCTTTCCTGTCGTATCATATAACTATTTCTTGAGAAACGCAGAATACATCCACACCGACTTTTCCTGCTCCCTTATGTTATCACTCATTAAAGCGTTGGTACCTTCATCATCGATTTGTGACGCAACGAGCAAAATGTGACGTTGTTTTTTTATAAGTATTTTGAAAGCATTCAGAATTTCTTCTACTGCTTTTTTGCCATCTGATACGTCCTCACTTTCTTTAATTTCTGCATTAGCCGAGTAGCTGCTAAATTTATGTTCGGGTGCATAACCAAGTGTCAATATTCTTTCAGCAACGTCATCAATTTTGATAAAAAGATTGTTGTATAACTCTTCAAATTTTAGGTGAAGCTCAAAAAACTTTTCGCCTTTGATATTCCAATGATAACCCCGGCTGTTTTGATAAAACAGGGAGTAGTTTGCGAGCAGATCGTTTAATAATGCAGCCAACTCTTTGCTTTTTTCTTCGTTAAGTCCTATTAAATTTAAATTTTCCATTTTTTGAATTTATAAATTGTGATCAATTACAAAAACGGGCAGTCATGCGTCAATTACCTATTAACACCAAATGCCTAAAAATAAACGAGCCCCGAGGAAATCGGGGCTTAGTGTTTGGTAGTGACCGCGTTAGGATTCAAACCTAAAACCTTCTCATCCGTAGTGAGATGCTCTATTCAGTTGAGCTACG
>JANXYS010000161.1 GCA_025355935.1 Chitinophagales bacterium
ATATTATTCCGGTCGGAGACCTGCGGGGTTAGTAGACACAAGGTGACCTGCTGGCGCAGAACACTCGCGCCAGGGCGTTTAGCGCATCGTGATTTTAATTTGGAAACGCTGGCGATTTAAGCTGTATTATGTTACTCGGTCGGAGACCTGCGGGGTTAGTAGACACAAGTGACCTGCTGGCGCAGAACACTCGCGCCAGGGGCGTGTAGAGCATCGTGATTTTAATTTGGAAATGCTGACGATTTAAGCTGTATTATATTATTCCGGTCGGAGACCTGCAAGGTTAGTAGACCCAAGTGACCTGCTAGCGCAGAACACTCGCGCCAGGGGCATTTCGTTATCCCGCATCCGGCACCGGCGGCGCCGCGTCCTCCTGTTTATCTTTTTTAAACTCAAGCTTTCCGAATTTCCAGGTAAAATTTATGCCGATGGAACGGAAAGGGATTTGCCGGAATCCATTTAGTCTGAAGTTAGGACCGTAGAGGGCCGTGCGCTGGTTTACATATTTCGCAAATGGGTTGGTTGCTGTGAATGCAAAGCTGCCCTTCTTGTTCCATACCTGCTTACGAAGCGCTATACTGTAGGTAGTAAAGGATGGGTAACGTCCCTGTAATTCATTGCGAGCAGAATTGAAGTTTCCGAATAGTTCTCCGGCCAGGGTCTTGGAGAAAGTATATGCAGCATTTAAGTTTAATCGGTAATTGAAACTATTAGGACGATAGCCCCGGTCGATTGCACTTTGCGTATGTCGCCTGAAAATAGATGTATTGGATCGTAAGGTAAGCTTAGTAGAAAAATGGACATCTGTAAATACATTCAGACCAGCATTCTTTTCCGACCCGATATTTTGCCGCGTACTAACGCTAACGTTTGTATAGGTAGAATCGCCTATTAGCAAAGAAGGGTAGTATACGATGTACGGCTGGATGTCTCGCTGATTAATGCGGGAAAATGCAGTGAGCATAATTGAACCCCCACTTTTTATTTCGCGTGTATAGCTCATTTCAACGCGTTGTCCAATCTCTGGTAGAAGGTAAGGATTACCAGAAGAAATATTTTTAGGATCGGTTGTATTTACAAATGGATTTAAATCATTGTAGTCCGGGCGTTGAATTCTTTTCGAATAGCTAAGCTTTATCGTTTGCGATTCGCCCAGTTTCTTTGAGAAGAAAACGGAAGGTACAAACGTATTGTAACCCGGCGTTTTTACCTGCTGTTGGGCATTGGAGTAAAAAGAATTTACTTCGGTGCGCTCATAACGGCCGCCAATTTTTGTGTTAAATAATTTACCTGCAGGGAAACTCAGCTCACTGTATACAGCGTAAACCTTTTGCTTGTAATCCAGGTTGTTTGTGAGGGCCTGGTTCTGAAAATAAGAACCGCTGCCGGATTGATAACTATTAACTTCCGAATTGCTTTGAATATTATAATTCACGATTTTGCCGCCAAGCCCAAGCACGATCTTTTCACGAATCGGGTCGGTATAATCAACCTTAACTTCAATCTCTTTTTCCCGCGAGGGATTTAAACTCCTGATTCCATAAAATAAGGAGTCACCAGGTTGGTACCGCTGTTCGTTATCCACTGCTAAATGATTTCTATCATGACTATTAGTATAAGAGAACTCGAGCTCCCTGTCTTCTTTAGCAAAGGTTCTTTTATATCCAAGATTAAAGTCGATATTATTAGCGCTAAAATTACTTTGATTGTTTGTTCTGCTAAGTATATCATATAATACTGTTCCGTTTGACTTTTCAGTTTGCGTTTGTCGCTGATTGGTCTTACCGCTAGAATTGTTGCCAAAACTGTTGAAGCTAACCGCACCTGAAAATGCATTTTTCTTTTTTACAGTCCAGTCGAAATTTGCGCCGGTTTGATACCCATGTCTTTTGAACTTCCCTAAAAAATCCTGTTGAAGCAGGCTTTCCGTATTTTCCCGCGGATCGAAGGCGGTACGATCGCTATGCGACGGCGTTTTAGATTTTAGCCTGGCGTTTCCGCTAAAGAAAATGCCGGCGCCAAATCCTCCCCGCCGCGCATTTAGGTTGACAGAGCCATTTTCTGATCGTGTACTACCGGTAAGGGATACACTGCCATTGATTCCTTTGACCTTACTTTGTTTGAGGATTATGTTGATGATACCGCCCAGGCCCTGGGCATCATATTTTGCCCCCGGGTTGGTAACGATTTCGATGCTTTTGATCTGGCTGGCGGGGATCGACTGAAGCACATCCGAAATGTTACTCCCGAAGGCAGAGGAAGGCCGGCCGTTGATCAGAAAGCGGATACTCGAATTTCCGGCCAGTTGTACATTCCCGTCGACGTCTACTGAAACCTGGGGTACTTTTTTCAACAAATCAGTTGCCACGCCACTCTGGGAAGTAAGATCTTTTTCTGCATTGAATACCAATTTATCAATCTTATTTTCAATGGGGCCCCTTGTGGAATTAACAACGACGCCCTGCAGCACTGCGCCACTTTTCTTCAACCTGATTGTTTTTAGATCAACTTGTCCCGGTTTACCTGTAAGCGTCACCTGCCCAATTTCAAATGGTAAAAAACCAATTGATTCAATCACAACCTTATAAGTACCTTCTTTGAGATTGGCAACCTCAAACCTCCCCAGTACATCGGACGTAGACCCTGTAATAGGCTTTGCAGCCGCCGGCTCGAATATAGATACCGTTGCATATTCAACTGCTGAGTTACTGGCTGAATCTCTTATGATACCGATAATCTTTCCTTTTCCTTGTTCCTGCGCATGTACTGCGAAACCACCTAGAGTAATTATAAAACTTAGAAATATTTTTTTCATGGGGGGAAGGTGCCTTTTAATCGCGCAAATGTAGAAGGGAATTCTGAGAAAAGGCTGAAGAGATTTCACTAAATATTTTACACGAATTTGTTGATTTGTGATATGCGGAGTATGAGGCACTGTATACAGAAAGTAAAACATTTTTTAAAATAGCTAATTATTTGAATAACACGAATGACTCTGTAATGCGGATGAGAGCTGTAAAAGCTTCAGCGGGGGTATCTATATAACTGCCGCAGGTGTCCACTGCGCCGAAAGCAAAAGAAATCTGACCAGATTTTAAGCTTTATTGAATCCTTCATAAAAAATTTAGAAAGCAAATTGCTTTTTAATCTGGAAGCAGTTTTCTTTAAAAAAAAAACTACAGAGTTTTTTAAACTCTTGTAGCTTTTTTGTCAAATATCCAATCAACTAAATACTCTATATGCGATTAAAGCTTCATCACCAACCCCGGCATTAACTGTCCGTAATGATACTGCAAATTCAATGTAACGGTTTGGGCCTTTTTCGCTCTATCGTTTTTGATCTTGGCAAAACGATGGTAGTTAAACGATACCTGCCTTCCTGTTAAGTAACCAAGCGCCGCGCCGGTAAACACGTCTGTAGCCCAATGCTTGTTCTCCGTTATGCGGCTCACGCCAACGAGCGAAGCAATAGTATAGGCTACGATCGGGATGACAGGCCGATTTTTAAATTCCACAGCAAATACCGTGGCAGCGGCGAAGGCTGCAGTAGTGTGGCCCGAGGGAAATGAGCTGTTTGATCGTTTCCCGTTTGCAGTTTTTGAAAGGTTAGCGAACGGCCCTTTAAATGTTGGCTGGGCTTCAATCCCTTCGCCGTAAAAATTCGGACGAGTTCTGCCAGTAAGTGTCTTAATAACTGACTCCACCAGCAAGCCGGTAACGACTGCCTGGGTAGCGAGTAGGGTAGTGGTTTTTACCTTGGTGTTTTTAAATATCAACCCATAGGTTTCAAAGGCGGCAAGACTATAAATTTCATATTGAAAACCGAAGTTTGATATAAACTTACCGGTCTTTCGAACAGTACTGCTCCGATTGCGCAGCGATAAAGCATTCCTTTGAATAGGTTCGTCAAATACTCCAAGGGCCGTAGCTGATAGTGCAAATAGGCCAAGTTTTCCCCAATCCCTTCTCTTCATATGAAAAGGCTGTGTAAACTCTTGTTTTATATTGCTCCCTAGCAGAAGAAAATAAGAACGGGGAGTAAGCTTGGTATTTTCATTATACGCCGACTCGTTGATATTGTTTATCTGCTTAACAGTGTCAGTCTTTTGTTTAAGGCTGTCAAGTTTTTTGATAAGTGTATCAGCTGCTATAGGAACCTGTGCGTGGACTATAAGTGGCGAAAGTGCTAAAAGCAAAATGAGAATTCTTTTACCCGGAGTCATCTTCAAAATCCCTCGGCGTATTTGGGTTGTTCGTGCATAGGTCGACTGCAATTCTATCATATAAATGTGTGGTTTTAGTTAAAATGAAGATTAAATTCTGAATTAATACTGAATATCTGTTTTTCTCAAATTAAAGCTATCTGGGTAAAACAAATAGGATGCTAAATTTTAAGGTTTGAAGAAATAGCCCGTTTTCATTTGCTGATAAGAGCATAGTTCCGCTTCGTGGGGAAACAAACCGGGGCGAGAGTGTCTGTATTGTGTCGACACATTTTGCCAAGGCAGTGAAGGCAGGAGTTCCGTTTTGTGGGGACACAAACCGGGGCGGGGGAGTCTGTACTATGGGGGCAGAACTGGCGCGGGCAGTGTAGGA
>JANXYS010000165.1 GCA_025355935.1 Chitinophagales bacterium
CTTTTACCATGGGAGGTACATCGCAAATTATTCTTGGGTCGGCCTCAACTGTGACTAATGGCGGCAGTGAATCTCTTAGTACGGGCAGTAACTTTCCTGGTGGGTTTACTACATTAGTTTTAGGAGCGAGTTCAACTGTAGAATATAATAGTGGCAATGGAATAAATCAGACAATACTTGCACCGGTTACTTATGGTAATTTAACACTTACAAATAGTACTGGAAGCGGGACAACCACTAAATCTCTTACGGCAAATATCACGGGTATTTCAGGGAACCTAACTGTAAATTCAAATACAACATTTGACCAGGTAACGTTTACGGCAAACCGGAATTCAGCGGGCGGTATATTTACTGTAGGCGCTAGTGCAATACACAAAATATCAGGCAACACGGGTGGACAGACGGGATCAAATTTCCCACTAAACTTCTTATCCGTAGTTATCAACGCAACTTCTACCACGGAGTACAATAGTCTTTCAACTGTCAACCAAACTGTGTATGCACCGGTAACCTATGGCAACCTGTTGCTGACTAACAGTTCCGGTTCAGGCAGTAACACCAAGGTTTTGACGGCGAGCATTACGGGTATTGCAGGAAACTTAACAGTAAATCCAAATATAGTTTTTGATCCGTCCTCTTTTTCTTTTAACCGAACCGCCATTGGTGGAGCAATGACCTTGTCGGCGTCTGCTTCTATGCGGCTTTCGGGAAGTTTTGGTGGGCAACCCGGCTCAAACTTTCCGTTGAATTTTTCTTCCGTCACCATGGATCCTGCGAGTACAGTAGAATACTATGGGGGAGGGCAGTCGATTTTCGGTGGTTCCAATTATGGCAATTTTATACTGTCAGGTACGGGGACCAAGACCGCGCCAGCTGTTCTTTCATTACAGGGAAATTTTAGTAAAACTTCGTCAACCATTTTTGCACACAATAGCGGCCAGGTAAACTTCATTGGAAGCTCGGCACAGCTTTACACATCCGTTGCGCCAACGGTAGATTTTTATAAATTAAGTAACGGTAACCTCGCTGGGTTGAATGTGAAGAGCGACATGGGAATTGCAAAATTGCTGACGTTAGTTTCAAATTCTATTCTCAATCTTTTTGATACGGGCAGCATTTCACTTCGCAGCACTGCAGCGCAAACAGCCTATGTGGGTGTTATTCCCGCGGCAACCCCGATTAATTACACAGGCACTGGTCGGTTCATTGTGGAAAGATTCATCAATAGTGGAGGAACACACGGTAAAAGCTGGCAGTTATTAGCGGCCCCTGTACAAAGCGAAGTAACACTTACTATCAAAAATACCTGGGAGGAAAACGGCGCAATGACCCCGGGGCTTGGGGTGTGGCTTACAAGCCCGCTTTACAGTGTGGGAAATTTTGATGGTTATTCCGTGGGTCCATCTATTAAGCTGTATAACAGTGCCACTAATGTATATGATGGAGTAACTAATACTTCATCGGTTATTAGTAATAAAAACGGATATTATGTTTATGTACGGGGTGACCGTACGGCAACTTATGCAAGTGGTATCATCAATTCAACCACTCTCCGAACTAAAGGAAAACTCTATGACATGACTAACACAGCGCCATCGGTGTCGATCCCTGCAAATAGTTTTGGTACCGTAGGGAATCCGTACCCTGCCGCTATAGATCTCCGGCAACTGCGCACGAACTCGCTTAATATCACTGGCGATATCTACATATGGGATCCTACACTTGGCGGGCAGTATGGTTCCGGCAGTTTCCGAACTATCTCCTACGTAGCACCAAATTATTTGATTACCCCGGTTGGCGGCACTTACCCTACGTCCATCATGAATGAAATTGAATCAGGACAGGCATTCTTCGCAAAATCAAACCTCGTGGGAGCAGGTGTTGTTCAATTCTCCGAGTCATATAAGGCTACCACTAATAAGCTCGTCACTAAAGAAAGTCCGCAAAACACCTCCATTCTAAGAGCTACGCTTTCGGCTGCAAGTGGTGAAAACACCACGTTATTAGATGGCGCCATGGCAATTTTCAATGAAAAGTATTCGAATGCAGTAGATGATGGGGACGCAATAAAATTCTCTAATGGTACGAACAGTGTTTCATTTAAGCGGGATACAAAGCTTCTCGCAGTTGAGAGAAGAATGGACCCGGCTTATAACGATACGCTGTTTATTAATACGACTGCACTGCGTCCGCGTAATTATATATGGAATATAGCCGCTGAAAAACTGCGCCAGGGAGGCCGTGTTGCATGGTTGTGCGATCAATTCCTCGATCTGAAAACGCCCTTAAATCTTGAAGATAATACGGCAGTTAGTTTCCAGGTAACCAGCAATTCATTATCAGCTGCAGCCGACAGGTTCAAAATTATTTTTTGTAAAACCACGACTACACCAGCTGTTAGTTTTATCTCCGCGACTGCCGCCCGTAAAACAGATCATACTGTGGCGTTAGACTGGATGGTTAAAAACGAAACTAACATCACCCGTTATGAATTAGACCGCAGCGCTGACGGGCAATACTTTAAAAATATCATGGAAACTCGCGCAGCCGGTGGCCCTGATTCCACGCATGTTTATACCAGGATAGATTTGTCTGCACCCGCCTCTGCTAATTACTATCGTATCCGCGCCATTAATAGAGGGGGGCAAACGGAGTTAAGCATTATAGTAAAGGTTGTGGCCGAAACTTTGACCACAGGCGTAAGCGTCTATCCAAACCCGGTAGTCGATCACATTTTACACCTGCATTTTAATAATATGATTACAGGAAGGTATAGTGTTCGACTTACGAATAGCACCAACCAGGTAGTGTATTCCGGCCAGTCTGACCTAATAGGTTTAGTCGCTGATAAAAACATAAAAATAGCTGAAAACATGGCAGCTGGAACTTACCAGTTAACAGTTACAGGTGAAGATGGGAAATCTATCCACCAACAGGTAATATTAGAATAAGGTTAATTGAAGTGTATATACTTCTAAATTTTAAGCTTTAAAAATTTTAGTTTAAAAGAGTGCCTGGTGTGTAATCTGATGCCTAAACTTAATCCTTATATACCCTAATTTTTCACCTGGGTTTGAATTTAAGGGCAGTCTTACTCGCGATTCCAATATCTCGATTCTAATGGTATATTAAACCCTTCGACGGATGTATTTCTAATATAACTGACATTTCTAAATGCTGTACGTGTGATTGTTATGTTAATATCTATTCCGTTGCTTACTAACAGCTTATAGGTAAGATGACTCTTGACAATACTATTGCATTGTGTTTGTTCAGGCAAGAAAAATTCCTGGTGGCATAGAAATTGCGAATACAATGAAAAAAACCACAATGAAAAAAATTTTATCTCTGGGGCTTACCTCGCTCCTCGCAATCAGCTTTTTGTCGTCCTGTAATAAGGCAGCGGACAGTAGTACTAACGGTAGAACTCCCCTGAACCTTTATCTGACTGATGACCCCGGCATGTACGACAAAGTAAACATCGATATTCAGAGTGTCCAGATTAAGTACAGTGATGACCAGGGTGATGCAGGCTGGGAAGCAGTACATTTAACACGTGCCGGAGTATTCAACCTGCTTGATTTCCGCAATGGGTATGACACGCTGCTGGCCAAGCAAACTGTTACTTCAGGTCGCATCAGCCAAATAAGGTTGATTCTGGGACCTAATAATTCCGTGGTATATAACGGAATCACCTACCCGCTCGTTACTCCCTCTGCGCAACAATCCGGTCTCAAACTAAATGTCCAGTCTGACCTTGTCAGCGATATCGATTATAGGTTATGGCTAGACTTTGACGCAGGTAAATCGATTGTGCAAACAGGTAATGGCAAATACATTCTTAAGCCGGTCATCCGCACATACGTCGACGCGATATCGGGAGGAATTACCGGAATGATTAATCCACTGAACAGTACTGGGTTTGTGTATGTGTTGCGTAATACTACTGATACAGTAGCATCAGCCATTCCTTCTTCTACCGGTTCGTTCACTTTCCGTGGTTTGTCTGCGGGTAGCTATTCACTAAACTTTGATGGAATGAACGGTTATCGCGATACTACATTAAATAACATAAACGTTGTAATCGGTGCTGTTACTAATGCCGGTACACTGGTTCTGCACCAATAACCTTAGAACTTAAAATTTTATACAACGCCGGCATCTTTCAGGATGCCGGCGTTTATTTTTTAAAACTACCGCCTGGAGAACCTGGGTAAAGGATATTTCCATTATCAAGAAATGATTTTTTGAAATGATGATGGGAGCTGAAAGTTG
>JANXYS010000184.1 GCA_025355935.1 Chitinophagales bacterium
TAAAGCGGGGAAAATTTAAAGTTGGAAAGTTTTAGATTGATTTTTTAAATTTGGAACTTTTACAGTATCCTTAAATGGGCGTACATATAGCGTGTCGCCTTTTATCTCGATTTGATTTCCAGCGAGGTCTTCTGCCTTCAGCTGAGTGCCGTGCTGTAAATTAGAAACAGCGTAGTAATAACATTTTTCAAAAGTTATCGTTTTGATAACGTCGGGTAAACATAATAGAATCGGCCAAATAGCATTTGTTCATGCAGATGACAGGGGAGCCGACCTTGGGGGAATGGGTAAACGCCATAGCCAACTGAATTGACCATTTGTTTAAACACCAATTTTGGAAGATAATGGGGCGTACTATTGGCACATGATCCCCTGCAGACGTCAAAAATGCGGACACATGAAGGAAGAGCTGAGTTGTAATCTAGAATGTCAGGATACAAGAAAATCTGTACGTAGTGTACAAACATGAAAGATGAAATATTCTTGGATTACCGGCGATTAAAGTTTTCTTTAGTCACTTCTTTTCTTTTTTTGACTAGGCCAAAAATTCGTCTCTTATGCTAGGCATATGCAGCTCGATATTTATAATTTCGGCACTAACATAAACATAGCAAAACAACAACGTTGCTATAGCATGTTCTATTTGTTCACAATATTAATACGGTGCCAGGCCTTCCGACATAACACCGTATCAATTTAATAATGCAATAATAAAGTGTCTAACAAAAATGCGGATAGAAACACCAACGTTTAAACAAGAACTTTAAAACTTAGTATTCCGAAAGCATGTGGATTAATTTCCAAAATCCTTTTTAAAAGTTCAAATGATACACTAGTCATTTCCTTCCAACTTCACCAGCTTGTTATAAACACCGAACAACAGGAAAGGCGCCGCCCATTGCCCCACAAACAATGCATTATGTTCATGCTTCTTTCCCAATGTTTTAAACACAAGTGAGACAGCAATTGAACCGAGAGCTGCCCATAGGAATACATCCGATGGCAGTTTGGCCGTTTGATTTTCTATTGTTTTAGCTACTTCTCCCTCTTTGTGTTCGGGATTGTTTAATGGATTCATTTGAATTAATTTAAATGTTTGAGATTTACAGTTCTGCATCAATTTTGAAGCCAAACCGATATCAATGATCATTGCATAAAGCATATTTTTCGTTACCTCTGATGACCTATTGGTTTTGTCTCTGGGTGCCGGCGGGATCATTATAAATAAGTAGGTGATCATCCACGGGTGATCAGGGAAGTCGGTCTTTTACAGATACGATTCGTCACTTCCAATCATTCCTACAATTATCTGTCAATAACAACGTGAGACTAAAGTGTGAGCCGTTCAAAGGCGAATCTGATACCCCTAACTCAATTCTCCCCGACTTAGAATCAGTAGGACTAACAGGAGAGAACAGATGGCAATTAATAGCTTGGCGGTCTATATTCATTAGCAACTTAGAAGTGATATCAATTCTTCTTGACCGATATTTCGTCCCTGGCGGGACTTAGCTCATTACAGTGGTCAGAGTGTTACCGATATATCGCCCCTGGCGGGGGCTTGGCTCAATAAAGTTGTTAGAGTGTTAACGATATGTCGCCCCAGGCGGGGCTTAGGAGCGCATGGTTGGTCGGATGATCAACCATATGCAGGATCTTTCTTATTAACGAGACAACTATTTTCAGGATGGGTTATTCAAGGCCGATATTTCGTCCTTGGCGAGACTTAGCTTACTAAAGTTGTTACGGTGTTACCGATAGGTCGCCCCTGGCGGGGCTTGGATCAATAAAGCTGTTAGAGTGTTACCGATATGTCGCTCCACGCGAGGTTTAGGAGCGCATGGTTGTTCGGGTGATCAACCATACGCGGGATCTTTCTTACTAACGAGACAACTTTTTTCAGGACGGGTCAATTGTTTCAGGACGGGGGCACTAGTCATGAATTTCCCCAGTCCCTTTAGGGACGATATATCGGTAGCAAATAAATCATGAATTTCCCCAGTCCCTTTAGGGACGAAATATCCAATTTAGATCTACGGTATCTATTGCAAATCTTTAAACACATAACGATCATCATAATCAATCCCTAATTTTTCCAGGTAACACTTATACTCTTCCTGGAATGTCATTTTTTTATGATGCTTATCCTGATCCTCTATGTATCTCATGACCTTTAATAACTGCGATTTGCTGTATGAGAACGCACCGTATCCCTGTTGCCATTCAAATTTTATCGGCAATCGCTTATATTGATTTACCCATTTTGATGAAGCGCCTTTCACGTCCTGCATTAAATCAGAAAGTGATTGAGTTGGTCTCATGCCGAAGAGAATGTGAACATGATCGGGCATTCCGTTAATAGCTAAAATCTTATGTCCATGCATCTGAATGATTCCGGTGATGTACTTGTGTAATTCATCTTTCCATGAAGCCTGGATGAGGGCTTCTCTTCGCGTTACAGCAAATATTGCGTGTATATGAATTTTGGTGTAGGTATGTGCCATAAAATCGGATATTAATTTCTTTTTTCTTCCATACTTAATGTTAATGATAATCGTGGATTACATTCTGTGTATATCAGCATCTTCTGGTGGGATTTTAACGGATTTCTGTTTATTTCCGGCCATCGAAATGGATGGGAGGTTACCGATATGTCGCCCCTGGCTGGGGCTTGGTAGCGCACGAAGTTGTTCGGGTGATGAACCATATGCAGGTTGTTTCTTATTAACGAGACAACTTTTTTCAGGAGGGGTTCTTCAAGGCCGATATTTCGTCCCTGGCGGGACTTAGCTTACTAAAGTTGTTACGGTGTTACCGATATGTCGCCCCTGGCGGGGCTGGGGAGCGCATGGTTGGTTCGTTAGATGAACAAAATGAGGACTCTTATTATTAATAAGATAATTGTTTCAGGACGGGGGCATTATTCATGAAATTCCCCAGTCCCTTTAGGGACGATATATTGGTAGCAAAATAAGTTATGCATTTTCCCAGTCCCTTTAGGGACGCAATATCGGAAGAAGTGCGGAAGCATAAATTTACATAACCCCTTTAGGCCAAAATATTGACAGCAAAACAAGTCATAAATTTTACCAACCCCTTGAGCGACCTAGCTCAATAAAGTTGTTACAGCGTTACCGATATTTCGCCCCTGGCGGGGCTGGGGAACGCACGGTTGGCTGGTTAGATGAACAAAATAAGGACTCTTTTTATTAACAAATTAATTGTTTCAGGACGGGGGCATTATTCATGAATTTTCCCAGTCCTTTTAAGGACGAAATATCGGTAGCAAAATAAATCATGTATTTTCCCAGTCCCTTTAGGGACGAAATATCGGTAGCAAAATAAATTCATGAATTTGCCCAGTCGCTTAAGAACAAAATATTGGTAGCAAATTCAATGATGAATTTAATTTTTTTATTAAGTTGCTGATTTCGCCCTGGCATGATAGTTAATAATAGGTTATTATCGGGCACGGAATTTACAGATAAAGCACCCGCCGGTTCGGGGAGGCGGTTATTGCTATATATCTTATGTTTGTCTAACTGATGTCTGTGTACGCGGTCATTAATTTGTAGTATTTGGTGCGATTTGAAGCAGTTATCGCTTAATTTCCAGTATTATGTTGTTATTCATCCCTGGCTAAGCACTGTACAGAGGGGAGTTATGATAAGAGCGTCGCTTGCAGACTTACGCACTCCAATTTTCTGAATACGTACGTCGCAGGAACCAATCCTGGTCTCAAATTCCTCCATCACCTTATTCACCCCACAAGGAAGGCATAGTAATTGTCTTCCAATTAAAAATCAACATATTAAAACCAAGTTACCAAAAATTCTAAGAATGAACAAGCGCGAAATACCAAAAGCATCGGCGAAAGAACCTGCCACAATTAATAAAAATGTCGAAACGATTCTGGAGATGGAAAGACAGGCAGTCCTCAGCAGATCGACCGCGGAGCACCTGGCTGATAAGGTTACTACTTTTGCGGGAAGTACACCGTTTATCATTGTCCACGCATTTTGGTTCACTGGATGGATTTTATTAAATGGAAATATCTTTCCCGGTTTTAAGCCCTTTGATCCCTTTCCATTCAGTTTCCTGACGCTCGTAGTATCACTGGAAGCTATCTTCCTGACTTTGTTAGTATTAATGTCCCAAAATAGAATGACCAAAGAGGCAAATAAACGTGAGCATCTTGACCTGCAAATTAATTTACTCAATGAGCAGGAAACCACTTTGACTTTGCGATTGGTCCAAAAGATAGCTGAACACCTGGGGTTAGCTGACGAAATTACCGAATATGGCCAGGAATTAGCGGAAGAGACGGATATAAATTGCGTAGCTAAAACATTAGATGAGAAAGCAGGCACAGTTGCAGATTGCCGATAAATCGTTGAAACAGGATTAGCAATAACTCCGACTGTCATTTTGAAACCGCTAACCTTAATATTTTCAATAGCTGTATACGGTTTTTTACGATTCATTCGCCGGGTAAGTGTTACTGAGCGCAGATCTAAAACAATCATTTAATAATGGTAACCATTATTTAGTCGGTTATTACCCAAGCTTTTTTCTGCAGCGGTAATTCTTACCGAGCGAGAGAATAATTTCCTGCGTATATGATACGTAGCATTCTTTTTTAAATCCACTCGTCGTTGTAAAGACAGCTTATCACTCCAACTTTATGTTTTATTTTTTGACCGCCTCAAGTACGCTATACAATTCTAGGTTCTGGTGAGTGGAGTGAGAATGAACATAATCCTGACTAATTAATTCGTCCATATTTGTTAGCAGCTGGCAACATAAAATGTGAGGATAATCAGAAAAAGCAAACAACGATGATTAGTTGTTCTGCTCGCATGTTGAATAAACATATCCTAGTAATAGAATTCCTCAGAAATTAACTTACCGTCTTTCACTTCATATCTACACATCTCCACCATTTTCATCCTCTCCATGTTTTTCATCTTTACATCTAGTCCCATCTCCATAAAAATATAATTGCCAAACACTTTTGGCTCATTCGCATAACTGTCAAACGTTTCTTCGACCATAGACTGAAATTGTTGTGACTTTGCAGCGATTGCATCTTTGCCTTTTGCAGTTTCTCTTGCACCATGCATATTGCTTTCGGTACTGGTAGCGTCGTCGGTGTATAGTTCCTTTTTTACGGTTTCATAATCGCCCTTTTTGCATAATTCATGCAAACGATTTGCAATTTCCTGAGTTGTCATGGATTTAAATTTTAGACATGAAAGTAAGAAATGTACCGGGTATATTATTGAAAATTTTAGTCTATAATAAAAGAGAATCAGTGTTACTGTTGCTTGCTGTTATCTTGATCTCCTTAAAATTGAAACTTCTTTAGTCGGGCGACCTTTTAAACCTCAGTATTTCTTACGTCAATATCTGATGGAACAGACATAAAAACTAAGAAACAAATTAGCTACGCCGGGTCCTCACCAAGGACATATACTTGTCTTATTCAAATGCGGGCCAGGGGACAACAGATTTTCATCAACCACTAGGTTCACTCTTTCCTACCTTGGAACCACGTAAATCTTGTACGTTAAACAACCCGGATTTCGTAATTTGTGCTTTCCCTTTAAGTCTACATATTTTCTATGCTTAGCTACTCCGACCTTTCTACCGTTTTCAATAGCCTTCGGCTCCCTGTCCTGGTTGTAAAACCTAATATTCCGGACTTCACTATTGTAGAAAACAACCATGCTTTTACCAGGCTTTTGTCGGACGACGATATTGTAATTAGTAACGAACCTTTATTAGAGGTGTTTGATAAACAATTGTTGTGTTCAACCCATACTATCGAACTCCTGAAAGGTCTACTGCAGGATGTTGTTAAGGAAAAAAAGACGATGGAGTTAAAGATTAGCGGGATAAACAATGAACTATCTTTTGATGTTGTGGTGCATCCTTTACGCGATGAAGTGGGCGGTATTTCTTTCCTTCAAATTTCTTTTCACGAAGCTGTGGTTGCAAAAGTTAGGGATGAAGATAATGTAGCCCAACCAGCCAGCAACGAACATATTTCGATGCCGATTGAGGCACTTACCCGGGGGGAAATTTTCGAGGAAATGGTTAAGGACTGTGAAGACCTTATTTCGATGGTGGACAGAAATGGAAAGACACTGTACGCAAGTCCTGCTATTCTAAAAAGATTTGGGTATACCCTGGAGGAGTGCCAGGCATTTGGGTCAAAAGAAACTATTCATCCGGATGACATTCCCAAAATTTCTGGATTAATGGAGGAAATCATTGCAAGCCCTGGCGTAACAGTGAAATGTCCTCCCATCAGGGTGCTTAAAAAAGACGGCTCCTATTCGTGGGTAGAAGGAACAACTACCAACTATCTTGAGCGCGAAGGGATCAGGGCTATCGTAACTAACTTTCGCGACATTACGAAACGGGTAGAGGCCGAGGAGTCTCTACAATATTCAGAAAAGAAATACAGGTACCTGTTTGATAATAACCCGCTGCCGATGTTCATTTACGATTTTGAAACGCTCAGGATCATCGACTGTAACGAAGAAGCTCTATCAAAATACGGGTATACCCGGGAAGAATTTTTGGAACTAACAGTAAAGGATATTCGTCCGCCCGAAGATATTCCGCTTCTGCTTAAAGCGATTAATATTGCTGAAGTTCACAATAATATGTACAGGCAGCTCTGGCGGCACCGCAAGAAGAGCGGTGAGATTATGGATGTAGAAGTTAATGGCCACTTAATGACCAATAACGGTCGCCAGGTTTCACTCGTACAGATACATGACGTTACGGCACAACGCCTGAATGAACGGATGCTGGAAGAAAATGAACGCAAACTTTCATTGATTTACAATAGCGTTAATGATAGCATCTTCATGCTCTCGGTAGAACTCAATAATAAATTTAAATTTAATTCCGTCAATTCCGCTTTCCTGGAAACCACTGGCCTGAAAGAAGACCAGGTAATTGGAAAGTTTGTAAGTGAGATAATACCAGATTCGTCTCTTACCCTTGCAAAAGAAAAATATCAGCAAGCTATTCAAGAAAAGCAGCGAATTACCTGGGAGGAAGAAATAGCTTTCCCTAGAGGCTCTAAATTTGGTATCGTTACAATTACGCCCATCATGGATGCGGATGGAACATGCACCCAGATAATCGGCTCAATGCACGATGTTACCGAAGAACGCAATGCCAGTGCGATTTTAGAACAATCAGAAGAAAAATATAAGCAGGTATTCAGACATAGTCCCCTACCGAAATGGATCCTGGATTACCAATCATTGGAAGTGTTAGACGTTAACGAATCAGCGTGTTTGATTTACGGATACACCCGGGAGGAATTTTTGCAGCTGACACTTGACGACATTACTGATAACGCTTACGTACCTAAAATTCGCGAGTCGCTGGACCGGGAAAAAGATTCAACTGGTGTAGTGAAGTACGGCATCTGGGTGCATGTTAAAAGCGACGGAACTACGTTTCAAACGGAGGTTTCGGCTACCCGGTTTACCTATTTAGGGAAAGATGCGCTGTTAGTGATTAGCAATGATGTAATGGAACGCGAAAATGCGCTTCTGCTGCTGAAAAGCAACGAGGCTAAACTCGTTACGGCACAGAAAATTGCTAAACTCGGATATTGGCAGCTTCTGCCCAGTGGTGCAGATTTGTACTGGAGTGATGAAGTATATTCAATATGGGGCGTTGACAAATCGAATTTTGAACTAAACTTTCAAAACTTCTTAAGCACAATTCCTCCCGATGAACATGATGCCTTCATAACTGCCCAGGAATTAGCGTTTACGGGTGCATGTGAGCTTAATTTCGTACACCGCATCATCATGCCAGATGGCACAAGGAAATGGGTGCATGAGATCGGTAATCTACGGAAAGACGATATGGGGAGGCCAATTGTTTTCGAAGGAACCGTCCAGGATATAACGCAACAAAAGAATGCCCAGTTAGCCCTGGAACAGAGGAACAACTTTATTGAGACCGCTATTGAAAATCTTCCCATCGGTATAGCGGTAAACAAGATTAGCACGGGTGAGGTTACACTAATCAATACCAATTTTACGGATATATACGGCTGGCATGCGAACGTACTCAACGACGTTTCCAGCTTTTTTAACAAGGTTTACTCCGACGACAAGTACGGGATTGCTATGTCCGCCCGCATTATTGCTGATATAGAAAGCGGCGATGTAAACCGAATGGTCTGGGAAGAGATTGTGATAACCGGTAAGAACGGTGAAAAGAAAATTATTAATGCGAAAAATATTCCTCTCTACGACCAGGATTTAATGATTTCTACTGTTGTAGATGTAACTGAACAGGTAAGTGCAGGGAAGCAAATTAAATTGGCAAACGAACGTTTCACCTACGTTAACCTTGCTACGCGCGATGCTATATATGATTGGAATGTGGTAGCAGATACATTCAGCTGGGGTGAAAGTTTTAAGCGCATCTTTGGCCACGATTTTACAAACAGGACTTTCACGTTAAACGACTGGAAAGTTTTTATGCATCCTGAAGATTCAACGAACACACAGCAACTATGGGATAAGTTCCTCACGGATAAGGATGCCGTAAAGTGGGCCCATGAATTTCGGTTTAAAAATAGTGAGGGAGAATATTTGTTCGTAGAAGAGATCGGTTACCTCATAAGGGATACAGACGGAAACCCTACAAGAATGATCGGGGTATTACGGGACCAAACACAGCGGAAAAAAGAGGAACAACAGCTAAAATTACTGGAGTCGGTTATCACAAGCTCAGACAACGCCGTTATGATCACGGAGGCGGAACCCATGGATGAGCCCGGACCGCGCATTGTGTTCATTAACGACGCTTTTACTAAAATGACCGGATACAGCCTGGAAGACGTGCGTGGTAAATCACCGCGTTTATTGCAGGGCCCGAAATCAGACAAGGCTGAGCTGGCGAGGCTCGGTAAAGCTATGCGAAAATGGGAACCCTGCGAAGTAACAGTAGTCAATTACAAGAAAAATGGGGAGGAATTCTGGGTGAATTTTGCAATTAGTGCAATAAAAGATGACAAAGGCTGGTACACTCATTGGATATCCATTGAGCGTGACGTAACGAGACAAAAAAACGAGGAACAGCAGAAGAAACTTATGGCTGAGATTAACTCTTTGTTTAATCAGTCTTTAAGGTTTAGTGAAGCGTTGGTAGAGGTACTCGCAAAGATTCGGGATGTTGGTAACTATTCTCTGGCAGAGGTCTGGTTACTAGATGCAGATAACAGCCGTCTTAATCTTGCAGCCAAGCTGGATGATGATGAACGGTTAAAAGGATTTTATGAGCAAACTGCCGGCATTACGCATGCAGTTAAAGGCTTAGGTTTACCGGGTAGAGTTTGGGAAACTGAAAGCATTCATCATTGGAGTGTTGAAAAAGGCAGTCCGCGTCTTCGCGAACAGGCGAGTAGGGATGCAGGCTTATTAAAGGTTTATGGTATTCCCCTGTTTTATAACAATAGTTTTATTGGTGCTATGCTCCTTGGAAGTGATATTGATTTTAAAATTCTTAATGATTTCATTGCGCTGTCAGAAAACTTTGGGGCGCAAATTGGTACGGAAATTAAAAGGAAGCAACTGGAGGAAGAATTGAACCAGATCTTCAGGTTGGCAAACGACATCATTTGTATTGAAGATAAAGACGGTTACTTCAAAAAAATTAATCCTGCTGCCTGTGAGTTTCTTGAGTATACAGAAAAGGAATTATTAAATACACCATATATCCATTTTATTCATCCTGATGATGTGAAAATATCGCTCGAAGCAGCTGACCGGCTGTATGGCGGGGAGGAAAAAGTTCTATTTGAAAATCGTTATCGGACGCGGTCGGGTAAAATTAAATGGCTCGAGTGGACGGCAACGAAAGCGCCGGAGGAAAATCTTATCTACTCCGTAGGACGAGATATCACGGAAAGTAAAAATCTTTCTGGTTTACTGGAAAAGTCAAACAGGATGGCGGCTATCGGTAGTTGGGAAATTGACCTGATTAAGGACACTGTTTTCTGGTCAGATATCACGAAAGAAATTAGGGAGGCAGCGCCGGATTTCAAACCTGATCTGGGTACGGGTATACAATTTTTCAAAGAAGGAAAAGACCAGGACGTCATTAATCAACGAGTTAGCCAGTGCAAGATAGACGGAACTCCCTGGGACGAGGAATTGCAAATTATAACTTTTAAGGGCAACCTAAAATGGATTCGTACCATTGGCGAA